>CAJQQR010000155.1 GCA_905480545.1 uncultured Pirellulaceae bacterium | reverse complement strand
GCGGCGTTGGCTGCAGCAGAACTTGCCGAAATCAAGACCAAGACCGAGGCAAAGGTTGCTGCGGCGAAAAAAGAGCTAATAGTCGCCAATCAAACTTCGCTTGCTGCTGCGGAGGACAACCTCAAAAAGTCTCTCGAGAATTATTCAAAGGCCCTGAGTGACGGTAACAGAAGCTCCTTTGTCAAAATAGAAAAGCAGACATCGTCGAAATTTGAAATGCTCAAGAAAGACATCGAAAGTTTGATTGACAAAGACGTCTCCGAGCAGGTCACCAAGAGCCTTAATGAGAGAATGGCCGAATCCAATAAAAAGATGGAAGAAAAACTCAAAAAGATGATTGTCGATGCGTTGGCCCAAGCAGAAAAGTCTAAAACACCTGCCGAACCGAAGGAACCACCGGCTCCTGAAAAGAAAGCAGTCCTAAACCGCACTACGCGAATGACAGAGAACTCGGCAAGCAACGCTTGATTCGTTTTTCGGCATCAGCGGCAAAGTGCCGCTGATACCATGACTTCAAAATAGTGGGAACGAATCGGCAATCCCTGCAGCGAAACCGACTTGCAAATCAATTCACTTTTCGAATCGAAATCTGGACTGAGAAATCACCGACTGATTTCTCAGTCGTTGAGGCATTCTGCAATTGCGTTGAAGACAGACTTTTCGCCTGAACCTCGGTTTGCACCGTTTCAGCGTTTTCTTCGATCGCTTTTGACAAGTCACCCGATTCAGTTACCAACGCCAGCTCGATTTCGTCATTGAAATCAAGACCGGTTTCCTTGCGAAGGTCCTGAATGTAGCGTACCAAATCGCGGGCATAGCCTTCTCGGATTAACTCATCTGACAAGTCGGTGGACAAAACAACAACGGACGATTTGCCTTGGGCCGCCGACCAGCCTTCTTTGGCCTGCAATCGAACCTCGATATCTTCGTTATCAAGTTCGACCGTCTCGCCATCAAAATCCAAAACAACTTTTCCCATGTCATTAAACTGTTGCAAAAGCTCCGCGCCGTCCGCCTCACCCAATGCCTTCTTCACTTTTGGCATCAGATGGCGTACGCGTTGTCCTAAACGTTTAAAGTTTGGTTGCACCAAATACGAAATGTATTGATCCGCATTCTGCGTAAACTTGATCTCTTTAACATTGAGCTCTTCTTTCAAAATGTCCGCGTTTTCATCGAGCCAAGCCTGATGACTTGCGTCACTGAGAATGACCTCCACCCCCGCAAGTGGCTGGCGAACTTTCAGTTTCGCATCCATCCGAGCGGATCGACCAAGCGATGCGATCTCCCGTAGCACCGACATTTGCTGCGACAGCGTCGTATCAATCTGCGAGTCATCAGCCATCGGGTAATCACAAAGATGGATGCTTGACAGTGCTTTCCCTGAAAATCCATTGGTAAGATTGTGCCACATCGATTCGGCAATAAATGGAGTGAACGGCGCGATCATCTTGCATGTCGAGAGCAAGCATTCATACAGCGTCCAATACGCATCGTGTTTGTCTTGCGAAGTCTTATCCTTCGACCAGAAACGGTCACGAGACCGACGTACGTACCAGTTGCTCAAGCCGTCAACGAAATCGTTCAACGTTTGACACGCGACGTAGTTTTCAAAATTATCCATCGATGCCACCACCGCTTTGATGCAGCTATTTAACTCGCTAATCACCCAGCGGTCCAGTTGACTGCGTTCCGATACCGGTCTGAAGCCAGTCGCCATTGCGAAATCAGAAGCATCAACTTGCGATTTATCTGCCAGCTCACCGCCGCCTTCCGAAAGGAACTTTTGGGGATCAAAACCGTCGGGACGCGCATAATTTACGAAAAACCCATAAACGTTCCAAAGCCGTAAAAGAAATTCTGGAATGCTGTCCTTGATTTGCTGTTCGCTGTAACGAATTTGCGTCCAAGGTGGCTGATTCGCGAAAAAATACCAACGCAAAACGTCAGCACCATACGAATCAAAAATACTCGATGGTTCGCTGTAATTCCGTTTCTGCTTTGACATCTTACCGATTTGATGATCAAAGTTACCGGCGCCCATCTCTTTCTGAGCGTCTTCGATATTCATCGATCGAATTGGCTGCTTCCCTTTCTCAACCAATTTTGCTTTCTGTTCCCACCATTCACTCAACATCAATCCAAGGACAATGCAATTTTTGAACGGGTGGGGATATTCGAGCGCGGCTTCATTTATGACTTCACCATCTTCATCCTTTGAAAACAGCAAAGTGCTGATCGCCAATTGACTGTAAAACCAACCACGCGTTTGATCGACCGCCTCGCTAATAAAATCTGCCGGAAATTGGTCGGCAAAAGCATCTTTATTTTGGTGTGGATAACCCCATTGCGCGAACGGCATCGCACCACTGTCATACCAACAGTCGATCACTTCGGTAACGCGTTTCATTTTGGCGCCATCGGCAAACGGCGAATCATAGGTGATATCGTCGATGTAGGGCTTATGGACCTTCAAATCCTCGGGCAACTCTGGATTCTCGGCTTTCGCCTTCTCCCAACTCTCCATTCCAGTCACGCCCGCCTTGGCCATCAATTCGTCATATCCGCCAACAGCCTCCTGCTTACCAGTTTCCTGACACACCCAAATGGGTAGCGGCGTTCCCCAAAAACGCTCTCGAGAAAGGGCCCAATCAACATTTGATTCAAGGAACTTGCCAAATCGACCGGTCTTGATATGCTCGGGAAGCCAATTGATTTTCGAATTGTTCTCCAGCAATTTATCTTTAAATTGGGTGGTTCGTACGAACCAACTTTTTCGAGGGTACTGGATGAGCGGGTCCTGATCAGATCGCCAGCAGAACGGGTAATCGTGAAGGTATTGCTCCTGATGAAACAAAATCCCGCGGGCCTTGAGATCGCGTTGGATTTGTTTATCCGCGTCTTTGACCCATTGCCCCGCATAATCGGATACGAGTTCCGTGAATTTCCCATCCGGCCCAACGGCACAAATCATTTGTGGCCCCTCGCCTTCAACAAAACGTTTTTGGTCCTCGATTAAAACCTCGTAGTCGACTTCACCAAACGCAGGAGCCTGATGAACCAGCCCGGTTCCGCTGTCAACGGTCACAAATTCGGCAGAAAGGATTCTCCAACCGACCGCTTCAGTACCCCCATCTTTGAGCTGGCCCGTATCCTCACCGAGGTCTTTGTGAAAGTAATCAAACGGCGGCGTGTAGCGTTTGCCGACCAACTCCGAGCCCTTGAATGTTTCAAGCACCGTGAATTCCGACTTCGATTTTTCGGCGATCTTCTCTACCAGTTCACTGGCGATAATCAAATTTTCGTTGGAATTAGCGAGCGATACTTTTGAATAATCAAGCTCTGGATGAACGGCCGTCCATTGATTACTGGGAAGAGTCCATGGAGTGGTGGTCCAAACCAATAATGAAGTCTCGGGATCATCGATCAGGGGAAACTTGACATAGACGCTTGGATCGGCGACTTCACGATATCCTTCACCTACCTCGCCGCTGGAAAGCGCGGTTCCACCTTGTGCCCACCACCAAACGATTTTGTGACCTTGATAGAGCAGTCCGCGATCGAAAAAATTCTTGAGGGACCACCAAACGCTTTCGACGTAGCTTTGATGGTAGGTCACATAGGCCTCATCGAGATTGACCCAAAATCCCAAACGCTCGGTTAAGCGTTCCCACTCACGCATGTAACGCCACACCGATTGTTGACATTTATGAATAAACGGCTCAACGCCGAATTCCTCGATGTCCTCCTTCGAATGAATGCCCAGCTCTTTGCAGACCTCTACTTCGACAGGCAAACCGTGTGTATCCCAACCGGCTTTGCGTTGACAAAAGAATCCACGCATTGTTTTGTAGCGTGGAAAGACATCTTTGATCGCACGCGTCAGGCAATGCCCTGGATGTGGCAAACCGTTGGCCGTAGGCGGCCCTTCAAAGAAAACAAATTTCGGCGCGTCAGCCCGCTGTTGCAGCGACTGCTCGTAAATATCTTCTTCTTTCCAAAACTTGAGAACTTCTTCTTCCTGCTTTGGAAAACTGACCTGACCGACAACTTCCTTAAACATGCTGATAATTTTTCAAAGAATGAAATGATAGAGTTAATAATCAAAAGAGATGAAACATTGAATCCGTAAAACAAAAAACGAGCCATTGCAGTGACAATCGCTCGTTTCATTTGGATCAAGTTTTCTGACGAGCGAACTAGGCGCCTGGAATGTCTTCGTCTTCCACTGGCGGCATATCCACGACATTGTCAGCGAACTCGTCATCGTCGATCTCGTATTCGCCGTCAACTTCTTCCTCGAAGTCGTCGTCGAAGTCGTCGTCGAAGTCTTCCTCATCAAAGTCCGCGTACTCGTCCGCGTTTTCGTCCGCCTCTTCGATGTCGTCGTCTTCTACAAAATCGTCATCGTCGTCGTCGTCATCGTCGTCGTCGTCGTCGTCATCATCGTCGTCGTCGCTCAATTCCGGATTCGACGAAGAAGACCTTCCAACATAAAAGTCTTCTTCCGTTTTAACGGTGTCGGATTCGCCGAAGGATAGGGATGGTGTAAGTGTGGTCGGAAAACTGACGTGCATATGCAATTACCTTCTTTGCCGTGCGAGTCGACTGAGAAGCTGAAAAGTGTGGAGACGGAACAAAAAGCGAGGATATGGATTTCGTCTTACTGGCCGATAAAAACCAACACGTGGACAAATATCCATATGGAAACGCACATGTAATTCAAGAAAACAGTTTAACGGGAAAGACAACAATGCTAAATGGGGAAAGAACGGAACTTCGCGACGAATTCGCCGATCAGATGCGAATCCTAGCGTCAATTCTACGCTTTTCTTAACCTGTTCGGCCGCATCCAATTTGCTTCGCTTGACTTCTGTGAACAAAAACAGCTAGTCATCAACAGGTCCTTCGCTGATAAGACAAAGTTTATTCCGCGCTTCATGAATTCTTAAACGATGTAATATACTACAGACCCAGCTTGGAAGCTTTTCAAAACCAGGCGAATTTGCAGTACTAACAGCACGGAAAACGGATTTAATTGTGGAAACAGTCACTTTGGACAATGCAACCCCGCCGTTCTTTGTGGGCGTTGATGTTGGCGGTACGAGCATAAAAATAGGAATCGTCGACGACAATGGACGAACGATCGGTTATTCCAGCTTCCCGACCGAGGACCAAGCGGGAGTCTCCATCGCTGTCGAGCGGATGAAACAAACGATCGATGCGTTGGTTACCTCCTCCACGATTTCCTACGAATCCGTCGCCGCAATTGGGCTTGGCACCCCCGGAACGATGGATATCCCGCGTGGCATGATCCTCGAGCCCCCCAACCTGCCAGGGTGGAGAAACTTTCCGATTCGCGACGAACTAAAAAACGCCTGCCAAAAACCAGTGATCTATGCTAATGACGCTGGGGCCGCAGCGTTCGGCGAATTCTGGATTGGTAGCGGTCGAAAGCACGACAGCATCGTGATGCTGACCCTGGGGACGGGCGTCGGAGGTGGAATCATTATTGATGGAAATTCGATTGACGGTGAAAACAGTCACGGTTCCGAATGCGGTCATGTCACCATCGATTCGTCTCCTGATGCTCGGGTTTGCAGCTGTGGAATCCCTGGCCATTTGGAAGCTTATGCGAGCGCAACTGCAATCGTAAAACGTTGCGAAGAATCGCTCTTCGCCGGCGAAACCAGCAGCTTAGCCAATATCTTGGCGAAAGGTGAAAAAATTAGTGGCCTCACCATCGCTAAAGCCGCTGAATCGGGTGACCAACTGGCGTTGAATTTAGTTATTGATACCGCCGACTACCTCGCGCGTGGAATGGCCATTTTCATGCATACCATCGATCCTTCGGCGGTCATTATCGGCGGAGCGATGAACTTTGGTGGAGCAAACCATCCGTTGGGAAAAACGTTTCTAGAAAGAGTTCGCACATCGGTCAACAAAATTGTTTTGCCAATTTGTGCACAAAATACGTTGATCGAATTCGCATCACTGAGCGGCGATGCGGGATACATCGGCGCGGCCGGAATGGCACGAGAATACCACTACAAAAATGACGTCAAGCCGGCCTCGCTCTCATAATCGATACTGATACACCACGTCGACCTTTCTGACCTGCAAGTCAATTTCGCCAACGGCTCTATACCAGCGGGGCCGTTCATTTGAATCGAAACGGCCAAACGTAGTGCTCGCTTTTCAAAACGGTTTAATCCATTTCAAATGCAACATCAATTCATAAAACCACGGGTGCACCCACGGGTTCATCGCCGAATAATGAGCGGAGGCGATACTCCCCGCAATCAGTAGCACAACAACAATCTTGCCCCAGATCGAGCGACTGATCAGATCGACGAAAGGCGCGGCCGCAATGATCCACATGGGCGCCAACCACAACAGCCAACGCAACGCGCTGGTTCCACCGCCGTAATTCCTGTCTTCCAGAGGTCGTGAAATGTAAAAACCGATAACCACGACTGAAATGACAATCACCATCACACCGAACCATGAAAACTTTTTCATTCGCCCGTTAAAAAGTAGTGGACAACCGCAGAGTGACAAAATCCAAATGGGAGTTAGCGAAAAGATTCCGTGATGCCCAATCAAGCAATGCAACGCGTAGACCCCGGCGTCGGGCTCGCCCTTGTCGACCCCCTGTTTCTTTCCTAGCAACCACTGGCTTTCGGGATAGTCATACCAGTTATTCCATTTCCGGATTTCATAACGGCCATTTGTCCGCTTGACGATTGCTAATCGCTGCGAATCATTGTTTTGCGTCAGTACGTAGCGCTCGATTGTCTTTTTCCCGAGCGGCATTTGACCTTCGGCGATCGTTGCTGATTTTTCGGAAACGAGAAATCCAATTTCTTTTTCATGCTCATCCAGTATCGAGACCAATTCGTTTGAGACCTTCAATTGTCGCACCAAACTAAACTCTTCTTCTTCAAGCGTCGCGATTACCGCACCATCGTTGCGATGGACGTAGGGCGGAATCCAATCATCATGAGCAAGTTTGTTTGTCCAGAAAAACGGAGCGATCACCAAGAGTGCCCCCGGGATAAATAAAAACAAGGTTTTTGCCCAATTTTGAAGCAACAGCACAAATCCAATGAAGCAAAAAAACGAAAGCGCCGGCAATTCATTCGCGGCTGCAAATGCAGAGAAGAGCCCGGCGATAAAGAAGTTCAGGCCCATTGCGTCGCGATTCTTCAAAATGTGAAACAAGGCAAACAGAGTCATCGCGACGCTAAATGCCGCTGGTGAATGATTGTTTAAGGTTATGGTAAACGGTGTCAAAAACGTTCCAAACGAAGCAGCAACCAGCAGCATGATTTTTGTAAACGATTGCTCGCTGACCTGCTCTAAAATAATGGCAAGCAAGACCAGCAGGATTGCCATGGGAATCACATTGACAATGATCAATATCAGGCGAACAACGAAAAACGTATCGGATTCCAAATCCTTTCCGGTCGCGACTTTGATTCCCTTGTAAAGATAAGCGAGCATCGTTGGAAACAACGTCGGCTTGCTGGAATAGAAATGCATTTCGCCGTTCTTATCGACATGTTTAACCAAGTCAATTGTGGCCCAGTACCGGTTTCGCCTCCCAGTCGGCTCTAAACTGAATTCGCCCGTTTTAGGATCGGAAATAATGGAATCGATCTCATAGACGTTATTGTCACCCAATGCTCGGATTGTGCTCCATCGACTGCGGTCGTTGGCACATAGCAGTGGCGTGCCCACAATCCCCCTGTCGTTGCGGATTTCCAAAGGAACCGCGTTTACATTCGAAATCCTGATGCTTGCAGCAACAGCTGACGTAAGAATAATCAGCGAATAAACGATCCATCGGGCGACCAAGGCTTTCAACGCAAGCCGACCAATCTCACCGCTTTGGGTTTCCGCGAATCCGTTCGACCGGCGATTGCGATCTTCTTTGTTTAAGTTTTCGTTCATCAACCCATTAGAATTGAAAGTTTTTCAAAAAGCGAATTGAACCAAGCAACATCAAGACGAATCCTGCCGTCTCATCATCTTCGTATCATCGGAGACTCATTCGCAATCGCTTTTGCCACCCAATCTCTTAAAACCTTACGCTCCGGCAAATCCTTCAATACCCACTGATCGGTATGGTTTGGAAACGGCAGGTTTAGAAACGTAAAATCGCCTTTTATTCCTGAGTTTTCCAGAAAAGCCCTGGCTTGACCGACCGAGCCCTCCTGGCAAATAAATTGCGGAATTGAATTCAACCGTTTCAACCTTTTCAATGCGGAATCAACATCACTCGCTGGATAATTCCAGCGTCTCACACCATCGTAGTGGCTGTGGCAAATCATTCCGCACCAAAGCTGAGCGATTTCTTCATCATGCAAACCAATGTAATTACATGCAATCGATCCTCTGGAAAATCCACATAACAAGACTCGCTTAGGGTCACCACCGTGTTTTTCACAGATCAATTTGACAACCTGTTTTCCATAATCAACCGAGGCATTAACATCGCCCCACCATTGCCGTTGATTCGATTTTCGATTCTTGCTGATAAAGGGTATGCACACCCAAATAAAGTCTTTTCCGCCACTGATCCCAAAACCCAAATTGCAATCTTCAACCCTGCCGGAACATTTGTCACCCATTCGGTTTTCAAACGGACCATTTCCTGCGTATTCGAAAATGACCGGATACTTTTTTTTTGTCGTCAAAATTGCTCGGCAAGTAAAGCGAATGAAAGACGTTCGTTTCGCCGTAGGAAGCCAACTGCTGCTTTACCCGTTTGCCCGCAGCTGGGACACCCTCGATCATCGATGGAGTTATCAAATCGTTTGGGCAGGATTGAAACGTCCTCTGTTCTTTCTCAGTATCCTGCGAATTTGCTGCATTTGAAAAAAAAAGAAACACCGCAAACCCGAACCACAAAGCGGACCATCTCAAGGTTTTGTTCTTGTTTTGCATTCGCCAATCCTTCCCTAACGCCCAGCCTGCTTTAGGAGTCCGTCAAGTTTTGACATCTTTCCATCTAATTGGGTAATTAAGTCTTCATCCATCGTCGCAGTATAAAATCGGACTTTGTAAAAAGACACGATAATGAATCCTATCAAGTTTTCTATTTCTTCAAGTGCCTCGGCAGAAATATCTTGCGACAAAGAACCTACGATCATCTCTCCAAATTCTCGCTGAGTTTGATTTTTCACTCTATCGAAATGATGTTTTTTCATCAGTTTCTCAAACCGATCATAGAAATCAATTTTCGTTTTTGCTTGCCTTCGAGCAATAAACATCAACGACTTCGGTGACCCGACCGTCATTAACACATTCAAGGATTCGAGGGCAATTCGCGTCAGCAACTCTAACGATGAAATGCGTGAGTGACTTTCACGCAATTTCCGTCGGACCCGGACGTAACCTGTCAGCAGTAATAGCAACACAACAATGCAGATTCCTGAGGCGTAAACCGACCAATGCATCTTTCGCATTGAAGCGATCCATTTTTCGATTTTTTCTCGGAGCCCTACTCCGTTGAACCAGCTTTTGCTTTCGTCAGTGGGGTCAAATCCGTTAGCCTTTCGAGACTCGCCATCCAGCCCCAAAACGTAGTCATCCCAAAGTTTTTCCAGAAAACCGATTGCATCACCGGCTTGATCCAATAAATTTCGCCCGGAATATTCCGCATTCCCAAAGTCCGATGATGGCGTGGCGTCCAGTCGAAGCCAAGCGCCATCTGCGTTTGCTTGACCAGTTGAGATCATATCGGAATCTTTACAATCGATGGGACGCATACGAGCTTCTACCCACGTGTGAGCGTGCTTTTCCTTGACCTCGTAAAACCCGCCAATCTCGTTGTAGTCACCGCCCCGAAATCCAGAAACCAACCGACATTCAATCCCCTGACTCCGCAGCAACAACGCCAACGCTGTCGCAAAATATTCACAATGCCCCGTTTTATGATGAAACAAAAAATCAAGAATTGGGTCGCGGCTTGCGTTTCTCTCAATCGCATTCAAGGCGCGCGAGTATTTGAAATCCTCTTTTTTCAGGCAACCCACCAACGCCTCGCACACAAGTCGCCGATCTGTTTTATCCAACACGGAAGCGACGACTTCCGTTGAAAGCTCGCGGATTGACTTCCACTCTGAATCGAATTGCGGAAAATACTCTCCGAACAGGTTGCGGGTGAACTCCGCAGGGTTGTATCTTTCAGATTCGCTTCGTTGATACGGCGTCGCTGGTAACTGCCCAAGGTTTCGATACATCGGGGTAAGCGTTTCAAACTTGTATGGACCGTTTGACGACTGGTTCGTGACAACGGAATCTCGGAAGAACAAACGCGAACGACGGTCAAAAATCAAATCATCGGGTGAATTTGAACTTTGAAATAAGGGATAGACTGAAAACAGAATGTGACTTTCGTTTCCCTGCACGGGTTGAAATTGTGCGACCTGCTCAAGTCTAACCCGTTGCCGCATCCAATTCACATCCGGTGACAAACGATCATTGACTAAATCCAGTCGGTCACCGCCGTCGGTGTAACCTCGAATTCTCAGATCATCACTCGTCCAAGTCCATTCGCCGTCAACTTTTAAATAATTCTCAAGAGTCAATCCACGAAAATAGGGCTCAATCGCCAGGCGTATCGACTCGCTTTCGTCGTTAATAAACGAAACTCGCATGACAGGACTGTTCGATTCTTTTAAAAAACCCTCGTCCCCAAACCTGACAACGGGCGAGAAACCGGTAATTTGCGTTGGGTTGTTTTTCGTTCCATACCAGGGCGAATCAAATCGCGGTATGGAAAAGAACACGATCAATGCGAATAACAATCCGACGATTGCTAGTAGTAGCGAATGCCAAACATATGATTTCCGCCGGTTCGTTCTTGTCTCTCGAAAGACCAATGAAATTTGCTGATGTTTTTCGCCATTGCGAATTTGTCCAATTCGCTTTTCGGACCGCTCTGCCGCCTCGAAAAGAGCTCGTTCATGGCGGTATCGATTCAAATGCACCATCGCAATTACAGTCAGTGCCATGTAGATCACAAACGCGATACCTGCGCTGAAATCCAGATGCAACACAGCTGCAACAACGACCTGCAACAAGCTGAGCATCATCACTTGCCAGTAAAGCCGAGCGTTCTTTTTTTGCAAAAGCAGAACAAGCTGCAAATAAGTCAGCAGATTTGCGACGGCATTCAGTTTCGAGTTCGCATCGCCACCGGAAAACTGACTGATCGTTAGAATTGAAACTGCAAACGCGAGAACATTCACCAAGATGGGATGAAATGCAACCATCTTTTTAACGTCCACCAAAATGACCGTTCCCAGAACGACAACGGTAGATAAACCAATCATCGTTGGCGTACGTTGCGCAATGCTCAACAACAACGCGCCCACGAGAATGAGCATCGCCAGAATCACCTGCAACGCCCTTTCACCTGCAATCATGGTCACGCCTCCGACCTTGCAAATGAAGTGATCGACTCAGAGCGGTTGTGCGGCAATCCTGGATCTCTGTTATTTCCCAATCGGAACAACCCTTTGACATTTTGATCTACAACATTAAGCCAATAAACGATTTGGCTTTGCCCGTTCTTTCCGGAAATGCAAAATCGTTGAATCACGACTCCCGAAACCCGCACGGGTGCGAGTAAATTCTCAGCAATTGCCGCTCGAGTGCTAACAACAAAGAGCGGTGCCACCAATGAACCGGAATTCACGAACCGATTCAGCTCTAACATTACTGAATCCAGAACGGTTACGTCGATTTCCGCTAACGCACGGCTGATATCCGTTTGAATTTGACGTGACGCCGGCCCGCGAAACGGCTTGAAAAAACTGCCTAACAAAAGCACATTCATCTCACAGCATTCCGCTTTGCAAATCTGATCAACGATCGTTGCGAAAAAACTGAGGCAGAATTCGGTCGGGATCGATTCTTGAGTTGCTGCACGATCGCTGGCACCGCCAGCGGTACGCTTTGAATTCATATCGTTTGACGCAGTTGCATTTGAGGTCAAATCTAAAACCAAATTGATCTCCTGATCGGCTTGACGTTCAAACTGTTTGACCGCTGGCTTCCCCAGCTTTGCCGTGCTTCGCCAATGAATCGAACGTCGACTGTCACCCGTACGATATTCACGGATTGCATGAAACGCTCCGTCCTCGTTCCCTTTTCCACCAATCGACCTCGGTTCATCGACTTCATCGGCAACCAACCAATTCTTCCATTGCATCTTGAGCGTCCCCAATCGCGGTGAAACGTAAACTTTCTGCGGCAAGTCAACAACCGAATAGGCTTTGACCAACCCGCTGGGGAACGATGTTGAGGCTGTCAACTTCCCAAACTCATAAACGCCGCGTTGCATCATCAAACATTGATAAGTCGCCTTTGCCGAGTTATTGCTCTGAACTTTGTCGATCGTCATCAACACACGTTCAACGTTTTCGTCATTATTCGGCTTGATTTGCTCTTCAATTTGAATGCTCCAACCGTCCAATTGGGTTCGACGATTTTCAACAACAACCTCAACATCGAACAATTCCCCCGCTTCAACGAACGGTGGCACATGCCGGCTAAAGAACAATTGCTTCAAAGTCGAATAGACGAAACGCCAATTAAAAATCAGCGGTGCGGTCAAAAGAGCAGCAAGAATCAGCAACAAGTTTGCCCGTCGCAAAATCGCAGCACCAGCGATGAACGACAAAACAAAAATGTAATACCAGCCCTCCAGACACACGACTATCCTTCGACGACCAATTGGGATTTTTTTCATCGATAATGCCAATCGCGATTATGAAAGAATACAAGTTTCTAAAGATGACTTAAATCTGTACTCTAGGCAGGCACAGCGACATCTGCAACCAAACGCTCGATGATCGTTTCAACTTCGCTTCGTTGATTTTCACCCGTAAATCCAGCGACAGTTACTCGATGTGAAAGCACCGAAACGGACAGGGACTTTACGTGGTCAGGCGTCACGAATTGACTGCCTTCGATCAGGGCGAGTGACTGCGCAGCGCGATACCATAGCAAAGCACCACGAGTACTGACCCCGACCGACAGTTCATTCGCATTTCGAGTCCGGTCAACAACGTCAAGCAAGTAATTTGCAATTAAATCGTGTACTGGAATCTTCCTCGCTGCATTCTTTAAAATCGAAATTTCATCCGGCCGAATCACCGATTTCAAATGGTCAACTGGTTCGCCGTCACGATGTGAGAATAAAACCTCAAGTTCTTGGTGACGATCTGGATACCCCATTGAAATCCGCATTAAAAATCGATCCATCTGACTCTCAGGAAGCTCATACGTTCCCGAAAATTCAAAGGGGTTTTGCGTTGCGATCACAATAAATGGATTCGGTAAATCGTAGGTCGCTCCATCGACACTAACCTGCTCATCACTCATTGCTTCAAGCAACGCACTTTGCGTTCTCGGGGGGGCCCGATTGATTTCGTCCGCCAGAACAACACTACTGAAAATCGGGCCTTTCAAAAATTCGAAGTCACCGGTGTTCGGCCTAAACACGCTTGAGCCCACAATATCACTGGGCAACAGATCGGGTGTAAATTGAAGCCGACAAAATCCTGCATCAATACTTTTCGCCAAGGACTTGCCAATCAAGGTTTTCCCAACGCCCGGAACATCCTCGAGCAAGATATGTTCGCCGGAAATCAATGCAACTAAACAACCGCGAATCGCGTGCGGCTTCCCCTTCACCACCGTCGCCATATTATCCTGCAATTTTGCAATGATCTGCGAAACGTTCTTGGCAACGTCATCTGCCATGGTTCATCGTCCTGAATCAATGAGATAAGGGGGCGGCAGGTTGCCCTAACGCCATCCGGTACATCATCGTAACAGGTTAATAAATCATTGTCTTCCCGAAGCAGTCACGTGTCCCGTCTGGATCACACGTCAATAATTTCCGTGAAAAAATGGACGGGAGTAAAAAAGAATGAAGCGGACACTCACAGGAAAAACAAGGCGGCGACTACTTTTCCGACAAATTGATTTCACCCACACGAACGTTGGCTCGCGCTGGCCGAATCTTTTTGTAATAGCAGATTCGATCCAAAACCAATTCTTCCGGATTCGTAAAATAAAACCCAACCTCGGAATAAAACCTATCGTCTAAATCCCGCAAACGCTTGCCGTTTTTCGAAATTACGATCAAGACGTATTCTTGCTTGGAATCGACAATCATTTGAAAGTTTCCAGCGCGATTCGCCGTGCATATGTTTCCACCAAAACCCCGTATCAAGGGAACCTCAGGATTACTGCCGGTCAAAGTGCGTCCCGGTTGAAGTTCCACGGAATCGAAACGCTGGTTTGGTGCTTCGCCCGTCGGTAACAAAATGACAACCGCCCCTTCATCACCCATCAACCCATTTTCTCCCGGAACCAAAACGGTCCCCGAAACATTCGCTCCCGACTGGGCACCCTGATTTTTAGGCGCCGTTGTACTTCCGATCAACAAGCCCAAAAGGAAAAAGAAAATGGCGACGATTCCCAGCAAAACGCCCTGGAAATAAACCGCTTTTCGCGGGACCGAAAGCCGATCATTTAACTGCAACTCAGCTTTGCGCGAAATTTCATCGTCCGCGTAAACCAAACTCGGTTCGTCAAAATCGTCATCGTAGACCTGAAACTCATTCAGCAAGCCCTCTTCAGCATCGCTGGCTGAAGATTCAAAAGAAGTTTCCGGAACGACCGTCTTTGTTTTACATTTAGGACAGGCAACTGCAGCACCAATTTTCCGCCGCCCAATGCTGAGGGGTTTGTTGCACGAAGCGCAGCGAAATTTGATTCTCTGTGACACAGCCAATTCGAATGACTCAGTTAAAACGAACTTCGCGAATTTCTACTGGCCGTCGCAAAAATCGTTACATATTGGTTTCAAAAACTAAGGAACGTCAGTGAATGATAAGCACTAATTCAGTTCCCGTCGATTGTTGGCCTTGAATTCAACGGAAAAGCATTTCAGAAAACAGCGATCTCGCAATGAACCCTGGACCTCGATCTGCACTCAATTTCCTGAATGAAATCATCGGCGATATTGCCATGCGGTTATTCTACTTCAAAAACCTTTGTAATCATTGGTTTCCCATAAACTGCCCCGCCGGTAATGATCTGAAGGTTATTTTTCGGATTGCTGACTCCTTCGCCATGTGTGTGCCCACATAAAACGGTCACCGATTTTTCATCGTGATGCCGAAGCGTTTGCGTGATCACGTCACCAACCGCTTTACAAGTAAAATGTGGCGCCCACTGGTCATCGGAAATTGCCCCGTTATGCCAACATGAACCACGGGTTGGCGGTACGTGGGTCATTACATAAACATGGGCGTATTGTTCGATTGCTTTCTCCAAAGCGATCTTCAGAAACGCTGCGGCTTCGTCCCCCAGTCTTTTCAAAACCGTCCATCGGTCAAGCTTGCCCAATCCGGCTAAATCATTAATCGTCGTGTAGTCATGCATCATTACAACGGAACGTTCATAATCGCCCAAACGTCCGTCTGACCAACCATCATGCCCGATCAAACAAGAGTCTGAACCAATGGGAATCGCCGCCGATTCCGAAAGGTAAACGAGCCCCTTTTTTTGCGAACACAGTTCGGAAACCTGATCACGCACCATTTGGATCGATGCAAAATAAAAATCGTGATTTCCCAGTACAAAATAAACGGGACAGTCAAACACATGATCGATCCAACGTAAATAACGCAGCAGCTGAAAGGATTCCGAAAAGTCTCCGCTAATCCAAATTGAATCGGGCTTTTCAGAATTTACGTTTAAAAAAAGCTGGTCTACGACTTCATCATCGCAATGATTCAAATGTAGATCCGTCAGCCAAACTACTCGATGCATGTCGCGTGCGTTAGGATTGTGTTCTGGGAAATATCGTGATTAATTACAGTTTTAATCGAGCGGTCAACATATTTCGAGATGGCTGCGTGGCAGAAGGGTAACATCGTCAAGTGCTAGAAGATTCACAAGCGAACGGAATTGTCGTGGTTGGCAGCATCAACAAGGATTTCGTTGTTCGTGCAGATCGGCTACCCAAACCAGGTGAATCGATCGTCGGTAATCAGTTCTTTCAAGGGTTTGGTGGCAAGGGTGCGAATCAGGCGGTCGGAATCGCGAGACTGGGGATCAACCCGGTTTGTTTTGTGGCCGGTATCGGAGGCGACGAAATCGGCCGAAGTGGCATCGAAAGCCTAAAGAACGAAGGGATTGATTGCCGTTTCGTTCGAACGGTCGAGGAATGCAACACCGGCGTGGCGCTGATCATGCTGGACGAGCATGGCGAAAACTGCATAGCCGCCGCTCCGGGTGCAAACGTCTATGTTGATGAAGCATACGTCGACGCCCTGCCGGACGATTTGTTTCGGTTCGCGAAACTGCTGGTAGTTTGCCAGGAGATTCCTGTCGAAGCGATCGCAATCGTTTTGAAAAAAGCAAAATCGTTCGGCGTGACCACCTTGTTTAATCCTGCTCCGCCAAACTTCCGATTGAATGACGCAAACTTGTTACCATTCGTCGATGTTTTGACACCAAATGAAACAGAAGTCAAAGCGATCACAGGAATCGATATTGAATGCGAGAACGTGGACGCAGATGCAGTGAAAGTTCGAGCGGTTCAAGCCTTGCTTGATCGAGGCGCCAGTCAAATCGCAATTACAACCGGTAGCGATGGATGTTTCGTTTTTGACAAATCGACCATGCGATCCGCTTCAGAATCCATTCAAATTTCGGCTCCTGCCGTTTCGGCAACCGACACGACAGCGGCAGGTGATTGTTTCAACGCAGGGCTTGCAACGGCGCTTTATCACGGATTGCCGTTTTTGCATGCGTGCCAATGGGCAAATCAAGTTGCTGCGATCAGCGTCACCCGGACAGGTGCGCAAGCGTCACTTCCTAAACGAAACGAATGCCCACCGTTAACTTCTTGAATTCAGCAACCGCGGCCACTCAATTCGATCATTGACTATTTCTATTTGGTGGACTGTTGAATACAAGCTCAATGGATCAAACGCGTGGGTCGCATTGCCAGGCACACAATAAAGACGCACTTCTTTCGCTACCATAAGGTCATTAAATCCTCGCAGCACAAACGGACCTTCAGATGAACAATTGTTTTTACTTATGATTTTAGCGACAATTCTGGTGCGACCGTTGGAGGCAGAATCGTGGTTCACAGCGGTGCAACAGGTAAACCATTACTCACAATTCGAGGAGCGGTTGCCGGCAATGGACTTGGTACGTCACCAAGTGACGCGGGAAATGTAGACGGTGATGGATTCGGCGATTTGGTTATCGGTGCTTGGCAAAACAACGACGGGGCTCCGTTGGGAGACAAAGTCTATCTATATAGCGGTGTTGAAAAAGGCAAACCTCTGCGGTCTTGGACCAGTTGGCAATCAGGCGATACACTTGGGTTTGGTGAGACCGGAATTGGTGACGTGAATGGCGACGGCAAAATTGATTTCCTGCTGACGTCCGCATGGAGCAACGCAAAAGTTCCGAAAACAGGTCGGGTTTTTATCGTTTCTGGCACACGAACCGGTGAAGACAGAAGCATCGAAATGAACGTTTGATACATTGGCAAACGTCCGCAATTACGGGCTTCGACAAAAAAATTTCCACAACGAGCAAACGCATTGTCACTATCAAAAATCGCAATTTCAAAAATCGCAATTTCCATGGGCGATCCTGCCGGAGTCGGTCCGGAGTTGGCATTAAAGGCATTGGCAAGTCCGGAAATACAAGCGATTTGCACACCCATTTTGTTTGGTGATGCAGCAGTCCTGGAATCGGTTGCACAAAAACTGGATTTGGTAATGCCAGAAATTTGCATTCCGTATTCAGAAATCTCGCGCGTGGGAGAGCAAATTAAACATGCGAAGTCACCGATCCTTTTAGACTTCGAATTAATTGACGGCTCCCACTTTGAGCCAGGCATGATCAATGCCGCAACTGGTAATGCTTCATTTCAGTACTTTGACGCGGCGATCGCCGCGGCGAAATTTAACGTTGTCGACGCGATTGTGACAGGGCCAATTAATAAGGAAGCGATTAACTTAGCTGGATTTCGTTATCCAGGGCACACCGAAATATTGTCGGAAAAATTTTCTGTCGACGATGTTTGCATGATGCTAACGAGTGATGCTATCACTTGCTCAATCGTTACGACACATGTCGGCTATGGTGAAGTCCCAGATCTTTTGTCGGTGGACAATATCTATTCGACAATTCATCTTTCTCATGAAGCGTTGGTGAAGATGCGAGGCCGCGAGGTGCGACTCTGTTGCTGTGGATTAAATCCTCATGCCGGTGAAAATGGACTGTTCGGCAACGACGAGGAAGCTTCCATCATCATTCCCGCTCTTGAGAAAGCTCGTGCGAATGGAATACAAATCGATGGACCGCTTCCCGCCGATACAGCATTTCGTTCGGAGCGAAGAAAAGTGACGGATGGATACATTTGCATGTACCACGATCAGGGACTAATTCCTCTCAAGGCCTTGGCATTTGATGACGCGGTGAATGTGTCACTTGGCTTGCCAATCGTGAGAACATCCGTTGATCACGGAACCGCCTGCGATATTGCCTGGAAAGGAACAGCAAGCGTTTCGAGCATGCTAGAGGCCATCCGCTTGGCAGTAAAGTTGGCGAATTAATTTTCCAAGTGTTAAGATTTGTACGTCACGAAACCATCTTTTCAAATTCGATCCTTCAAATCTCACCACGACACCTTTTGCCATGAAACAGTCGCAGCTTCCATTCTTGTTCCTCTTTCCCATTGCCATCCTGCTCTCCGCGTTGGAAAAAACAGGCGGCTGTGAAGAGTACGATGTCGTAATTTACGGAGGAACGTCAGCAGGCATTGCAGCCGCCGTTCAAGTCAAACGAATGGGTGGGACCGTTCTTGTTGTCGAGCCCACAAACCGAATCGGTGGGCTCACGACGGGCGGACTTGGGCAAACAGACATTGGAAACAAGGCAGCAATTGGTGGCATTTCACGTGAATTTTATCAACGAATTAAAAAGCATTACGATGATCCCAAGAACTGGATTTGGCAAAAAAGATCCGAATACAAAAGCGGAGGACAAAGCCGCACGGGTGCAGAAGAAGACACGATGTGGACGTTTGAACCGTCCGTCGCCCTGAAGGTCATGAATGATTTGGTGAAGGAAAATGCAATTGATGTGGTGTACAACGAACGCCTAGATCGGTCTGCAAAGAATGCTGGAATAGTAAAAAAAGCGAACCATTTGATTGCGTTGAAAACCGATACCGGAAAGTTATTCTTTGGAAAGATGTTTATCGATGCGACGTATGAGGGTGACTTGCTCGCTAGTGCCGGCGTTTCGTATATCGTCGGACGCGAAGCTAACTCGCAATACAACGAAACGTTGAGCGGAGTTCAAACTTGGCGTGCGACTCATCACCAGTTGGTTTCGGGCGTCGATCCCTACTTAAAAAAAGGCGACCCCAATAGCGGCTTACTTCCGAACATTGACCCAAACGGTCCGGGAGAAGAAGGAGTAGCCGACAACCGAGTCCAAGCCTATTGCTTTCGAATGTGCCTTACCGACGATCCAAAAAACCAAATCCCTTTTAATCGCCCAATCGAATACGACGAAAAACAATACGAACTATTGTTTCGCAATTTCGAAGCCGGAGCAAAGGTCATTCCCTGGAGTTTCGCGGCGATGCCGAATCGCAAGACCGACGTGAATAACAACCGCGGCTTTTCGACTGACTTTATCGGCCAAAACTACGAGTACCCGGAAGCTAGTTACGCGGATCGCGAAAAGATTGTTGAGCGACATCGCATCTACCAGAAAGGATTCATGTGGACTTTAGCAAATCATCCGCGGGTCCCAGATTTTGTTCGAAACGAAGTTTCAAAGTGGGGGATGTGCAAGGACGAATTCGACCGTGCCGACGGCTGGCAACAGCAACTTTACATTCGTGAGGCGCGTCGAATGATCGGTGATTACGTCATGACTCAAAATAATTGCCAGGGTAAAACAACGGCGACGCGTCCCATTGGCCTGGCTGCTTACACTATGGATTCACACCACGTTCAGCGGCATTTGGACCCAAATGGGTTTGTCAGAAACGAGGGTGATGTCCAAGTCGGCGGCTTTTCGCCGTATGCCATCGACTACGGAACGATTCTGCCGAAAGAAGATCAATGCAACAACCTGGTGGTCCCGGTTTGCATCAGCGCATCGCATATGGCATTTGGATCGATCCGAATGGAACCGGTTTTCATGGTGCTCGGACAATCCGGTGCAATCGCGGCGATGCAGTCCATTCGAGCGAATTGTGCGGTGCAAAAACTGGATTATACGTTGCTCAAAGATGCGTTGGAAAAATCAGGTCAGCGGTTGGTTTGGACAGGAAAGAAACGTGAGACCGCAATCGGAATTCCGTCAAAGAGCCTGAAAGGCATCGTCGTTGATGACAAAGATTCGATTCGTGTTGGATTTGAGACCACGAGCGGATCAGTAGGGAAGTATGTCGAAACAGGTTATCGCCATGATGGGGATCAAGGGAAAGGAATTCAGACCGCTTTGTTTAAAGTGAAGATCCCAAAACCCGGCAAATACGAAGTGCGAATCGCGTATACAGCTCACGATAATCGCGCATCAAACGTGCCGATCGAAATCACGCATTCTGGCGGTCGAGCGACAAGGATGGTCAACCAAAAAAAGAAACCAAAACAAGCCCCGTTTCACTCGATTGGTGCTTTCGAATTCGAAAAACTTGCAACCATCAAGATTTCAAATTCTGCAACGGATGGTTACGTGATTATCGATGCAGTTCAGTTGTTACCAGCGAAGTAAAGGCATTGTAACCGAGATTTTACTTGACTCTTATTCAGGACAGGGCGTTTAATGCAGAACGCCATATCCTATCAGCCGGTGGGCGTTAGCCCCGGTTCTTCGTCCTTGAAACCGAGACGGTGCTTGACTCCTATTAGGGACAGGGCGTTTAATGCAAAACGCCATATCCTATCAGCCATTGGGCGTTAGCCCCGGTTCTTCGTCCTTGAAACCGAGACGGTGCTTGACTCTTTTTCGGGACGGGGCGTTTAATGCAGAACGCCATATCCTATCAGCCGGTGGGCGTTAGCCCCGTTTCTTCGTCCTTGAAACCGAGACGGTGCTTGACTCCTATTAGGGACAGGGCGTTTAATGCAGAACGCCATATCCTATCAGCCGGTGGGCGTTAGCCCCGGTTCTTCGTCGACACTACCGCAAACTGCGACGAACGCCGTTCGGCTAATAAAGCAGTCCCCCGGCACGTGCCCAGCCCTTTATCGCGGACGCAAGCGATTAGGTTCCCGAAGTCTTGTTTTGTGTTCAAAGCAATCGCCGGTGATGGTGCGGTAGACGTCGGGTTCAGCGACGTAAGGCGGGCTGCGCGAAGGCATACCGTGTGCGACTCGCTCAGCGAGAGCGGAAGCTTGTTTTTCAGGTGTCCATTTGCGGCAGTCGTTCATAAAACTTGTGGTCTTCCGCCTGATAGCGGTACGACGAAAGGTTTGTTGTACCGGCTTTAGCCGGTCTGTTGCGTTCAATTCCGACTGAAGGCGGTACGACAAACATTGCAAATTAGGCAGCAAATCTTGTATTGAATTCTTTCATTATGCGGGTTAATTCCTTGCCGGGGAAATAAAGGGGACGCAGGGGACGCAGGGGACGCAGGTCATGTTATTAGATGGGAAGCGTGTTGCGGTCGATCACATGCCCAGACGCCCCCGAATCTGTGCCGCCTGAATTTGCATTCATGTGATCAATCGCGAGTTAGCACGTTTGCCGTTGTTTGAAAAGGAAAGTAAGTGGCGTCGCAGGCCCAGGAATAATGAGCTGCCTTCCCTTTTCTTTTCTTTCCCCTGAAGTGAAAAAAATATCGCCGAGCCAATCATTTATGGTAAGCCGGAACACACAGAAGACATAAAGGGGCCGCAGGCAATTTCTTCCCAATCGCTTCTGCTAGAATCTTGAAATCTTCGCTTTTTTAGACCACCAACTGTTAGATAGCTTTTTTCGTGAATCCACTCACGGCGATGCTCAAAAGACTGACCTGATTGGATTCGGTTGATGATCGCCATCGCGGCTCTGGAAGCTCTCACCGGGTTATTTATCGCAGGCGTTGCTCGATTTCGCCGTGGGGCAGGTTCATCTCGGACAGGACGTCACGGTAATTCCGGTAGTACAGGTCAAAATTAGGATGACCGTGCCCAGTTCGGCGTTTGAGGTCGACGGCGATGGCCAGCGCGCGGCGCGTCAGCGGCTCGGCCTCCGCCAGACGGTTCGTATCTCCAAGCAACTGGGCCAGGTTGTTGAGGTCTCTCGCGACGTCGGGGTGTTCGGTTCCAAAGGACTGCTCGTCGACGACCAACCGCGTCTTGCCAACTCCACCTAGTCCATGCACCGCTTTGCAAGTGGTCGCCGATGGCTGCGAGGGGCTTTGCAGGCTGGTCCGCAGTTGCTGAGTGAACTCGTCTCGACCTTTAAACAAAGTGCCGATCGACGGATAAGGCAAATGGATCGGCCGACGGACGTCTTCCTGCGAGTTTCAATGAACCGTTGCAGGTACCGAAAAGCATAAACCGTCCCCGCGCCTTAAAGGCCCCTTAGGCTTCGCCCAATCTAGGCTCACCGTGACGCCCTAATACAGAACCACCTCACACCGGAGTTTAATCTCGCTTTGGGTGGAACTGGATCGAGGCCTGTTATTTATTGGGTAGTTCCCACACATCTGCAGTCTTTTTACCATTGTCATCCATTTGCTCTGGCGTGAGTTCGTGGATACGTTTTCGCAATGCTTGTGTCGGAGCATCAGTCGGAAATTCAGATGCGAGTTTTTCGATAAAACCCGTTGCGGATTCAAATTCACCAGACTCCACACAACGCAGTGCTTCTTCATAACCAGATTGAATTTGCTTGTTCGTTGTATGGGGCAACAATTCGAACAATTCAACGGGACGTCTTATGTTGACGACCTTCACTTTCCCTAAGCGACGACAATGAAATGCGTCGTTCAGTTGTCGATGCGTTTCTGCGGAAATCAAAATGTCGCAACCAAAAAACTTCGTCGCACCCTGCAAGCGACTCGCTAGGTTCACAGTGTCTCCCATTGCGCCATACTTCAGACGGTACTTTGTGCCGGTATCGCCGACGTGCGCAACACCGGTGTTGATCCCAATTCGCACCTTTGCTGGCATCAGAAACCGCTTTTCCCGATTTGCATTTTCGAGATGCGAGCCAATCGCGATCGCCGTCTGGCAAGCGAGTTTCGCATTATCTGCTTGTTTAGCGGGTGCTCCCCACATCGCAATCAACTCATCACCAACGTAATCAATCACGACTCCTTCGTTTTCAATTACGCATTGATGAAGCTCTCCCATAACCTGCCCAATCCATGCCATTGTCTTTTCGGGGCCAAGCTGTTCACTAGCGCGACTGAACCCCGTGACATCGCAGAACATAATTGTAATTTCGGCAACTCGACCGCCCAGCATTTCAGGATGCTTTTCAAGGTGCAGGGTCATTTCCTTGCCAAACGATCGCTCGAAATCAGCCCTTGCTCGGATGGCTTTTCCCTCCTGCTCGACGCGAGCTAGCCCCGCGGCAACTCCTGTCGCCAAGACCTCTACCAAGACCGCCTCGATCTCTTCCACAGGAGATCCAGAGCCTGTCCGGCGATCACCATAAAGGATTCCAATCACCTCGTTGTCACCCGAGAGAATTGGAGACGCCACAATGGCCTTTACCCCGACCAAGCTCTGGGCACCGGATGTTTGCTCAACCAGATTAAAAAACGTTTTTTTCTCGCGTTCGATCAGACTCAAAATCGTTGAACTTGGTGACCATGCGTCGTCAATCGGCCCGTCCGTGGAAACGGCATGGCTTTTCCATTGACCGTCATCTTTCAGTAGCACTGAAGCTGTTGAAAGGTTTACGATCTCGCGTACCGCATCGGCTGCTCGCGGTAAAAATTTCGGCGAATTTGCGGCTTCCTGAAAAACAACCATAGCGGTCGTTAACCAATGCAACAACTTTGCCTGCGAAAGATGGGTATCCCCCAAAGGCTTATCATCCAGAGAATGAAATGATTGCATCGCATTTCTTTGGACGCCACTCAACTGCCCCGGTCCAAGAGTTTGATTGGGGAGCGATTGGCAAGATACGTCTTGGACAATTCGAATTCCCAAGTCCAAAAATCCGATTTCGGAATACATATCGACCGATAAAGACGCACCGGCTTCCAAATCAGGCAGGCCATTGAGTTCGAATTGACGCTGTTGATTGAGGTTGGTTAAAACAAGTTTGAAACCGAGAACCTCAACCCGTAACTGATTTCGTGAAACCGTGTTTTCGGTGTGACTCGTGACGATGCAACGAACGGAATCATGATTTTCCACAAATGCAATTGGATTCGGCTCACCAATTTTTTGCCGTCCGAATTCGATCGGTTTAGAAAAGTCGTAATCTGACTGGTAAACCTGATTACGCCAAATTTGAATTCTCATTCAGATACGGTTCGATAGTAGGCGTTATTCACTATTGACTGGCTCAATAATTGAGGACACACGAAAAAGGGCGAGACATGCGGATAACGAAATTACTTCTCCACGTCACTTAATTCTTTGTAATACTCCTGAACCTGCGCCTCAAAAATTGCGGGGACAGGATCGCGATCAATTGGAACCAGAGCTTCTCGATTTTCTTTCAGAATCAATTCCCGCGCAACCTCTGCCCGAAGTTTCTCCAACGGCTCGGCAATAAAATCTTGAACGATTTCCCAATTGGGTTCTTTGGAATGTCGTTTCATTTCCACGCGAATCGCTTTTGCTTGCTCGCGAATTTCAGCGGCTTGAGAACGCATTTTTGGATCTTCCAGCAATTCTTCAATTTCCCTGAGATCATTCGAAAATTGCCGATACTGGTCACCGGTGATCGGTCGAGGCGTTCCACCGGTCGGCCCAAACATTTCTTCAAATCCTTCAAACCGTCCGGATGCTCCATTTGGTCGCTGAGACGGTTGGCCGTTGGGTTGCGATGGGTTTTGTGCTTGATTACCCCGCGACTGTCCACCTTCCTGGCCACCTTTCCCGCTTTTACTGCGTTTGCCATCCGTTTTTCCATCTCGATTCTGACCCTGTTTTTCCGGGGATCCACCTGACTTCTGGTCGTTCTGCTTTTGGTCAGCTTTTTCTCCCGATCGTCCACTTTCCTGTTTGCCGCTTGGCTCTCCAGACCGCTTGCTGTCCTGATTACCCTTCTGCTCGCCTTTTGAACGCCCCGATTCTCCTTGTTCCGATTCTCCTTGTTCCGATTTTCCTTGTTCCGATTCTCCTTGTTCAGATTTTCCTTGTTCAACGTTTTTCTGTCCGCCACGTTTTCCGGTTTTGGACTCGTTTTTTTCCTGTTTCCCCTGTTGAGAATTACCATTTTTTTGCTGTTGCGATTCTGATTGGGAGCTTTCCATTTCGCCGTCTTGATCACCACCCGTCTGATCACCATTGGGTTGCCTGTTTTCGTTCTCAACACCACCTTCGGAATCTTCGGCTGACGTGGCTTCGCTTGGATTATTCTCCTGTATCTCTCGATTGATTTGATTTGCAAGTTTACGTAGCGTCTGTTCGGCGCGGCGAAGCGATTCGGATTCGTCGCCAACGATGCTCTGCGCTGCTTTCTGAACACCTTTGTTTAACTCGGCAACACCTTTTTCGGCTGCTGAATTGGTCTTCTCTGCTTCGTCGATAAATCCTTGAGAAAGCATTTGCCGAGTCAAATCGATTTCCTCCACAGTTTTGCTTTTACGAGTCTGCTGATAGGTGTCAAATAATTGCTGTGACAAGAGCGGCTCGGACTCTTCCGCATCACGAACAACCTCTTTGATATCCTTCAAAATGTCGTCGTATTTTTTTCGTTGATCGCTAAGCTCTTGCTTCAGTTGATCGCGATTATTCTGTTCGCGTAACGATTTACCTTCTGCATCTTTAATGTTTTGAATTTGCTCTGCGATTTCCGTTTGTTTGTCCTGTAACTCCTGAGCCTTGGTGCTCATTTCCTTCATCTGTTCGACAAACTGATTCGCGTTTCCCTTCTTGAATTCTTCGCGAAGATCCTCGAACTGCTGTTGAGCTCGGTTTCCAGCAGCCGCGGCTTTTGTCACCTGGTTCTCCTTTAGTGCTTCCGCGGATTTGCGAACATTCTCACGAGCCTTGTCAAGTTCTTCGGTCGCATTTTGCATTAATTTGTTATCTTGGTTTTGTTCAGCATCGCTTTTCAATTCATCGAGGTCCCGGAGCAATTCCTCTTGCTGTTCCCGAAGGCGTTTCAATCGACGTTCAATCTCTGCCTTCTCCGCATCGTCCTTGGCCGCTTCAAGTGCTGTTTGGAGTTTCTCCAACTGCTCATTGATATCCTCCTGCCGACGTGCAAGTTCCTTCAAGCGGTTCAACGCTTGACGAACCTCAGCCTTCTCAGCGTCTTCTTCCTGTTGTTTTTGCGCTTGATTCTCCTCTTCATATCGGTTGCGATCGTTTTCCAATTGAAGTTGCTGAAGCTGCTGCTGCGAGCGACTTTGTTGCTGCTGTTGGCTCTGGGATTGCTGCTGTTGCTGCTGTTGCTGCTGAACTTGGGAGTCATCAGACTGTAATTTCAAGAGCATTTGATACACTTGCTGTTCTTGAGAAACGGCGTCCACAAGCGGATTTGCCGAATTCACTCCAATGCTTTTTTGAAGCGTCAACACAACACCATTCATCGCGGTTTTGATCTGCGTTGCAAGAGTGCCTGCCTGTGGATTGTTCGCCATTTTCTCGGCCAGTTCATCCACCAGCCCAATCCCCATTTGCTGCGATTCCTGAATGACGGAAACGTCGCTGGCAAATTGACTGCTTGGTTGGTCGTCAGTTTCGCGTCGAATCAATTTCCACGTCGCATTGATGATCTCTTTCTGAAGATCCATTAACTCGGCGGCTTGTTGCTGCTGTTGTTGACTTTGCTGTTGCTGCTGTTGTCTTTGTTGCTGGCTCTGGGATTGCTGTTCGCCCTGTCGGAATATCTGCTCAAACTCGCGAACCTCGGCAAAAAACAGATCGCTCATTATGCGACGTGTTTTGCCATCGTCTACGAAATCCTCCGCCCAATAAAAGTACGAAACCAATTGATTGGGTGCTGCATTTAGACTTTCAAAGTCAATCAACTTTTCAACTAAGTGTTCCTTTTTCGATTCCAGATCTTTTCCCAAAACCAGTTCGTTTGCCATGCCACCAGCGATCGAATAAGTCATCCCTGTTCGATGAACGCCATAATCGTCAGAAATCTTCGCTTGAGTATCCAGTTCTTCCAAAGGCGAAACTTCAAGATCGCGTCCCGGCATCGTGATCTTTACAATCGGTGGTTGGTTACTGAGTGCATTAATCGAAATTTCGGGTGGAAGTTTATTGCGACGGTCAGAATCGTCCCGCAATTGCAAGTCAAAACGATTCGATTCCGTGACCACGAAACTGGCGGAGTACACCGCGTCTCCCGTCGGGCTTTCCGAAAGAGCGATCGAATCACCAGCCTTTGAAACAAGGACACATTCTCGAACCGATTTGTTAAGCCGGGCCGTAATGGTCACGTTCGTTCCCAACAATGCTGACACTCGTCGCGCATCGTTAACCACCTTGTTTGGTAGCTTTGTATACTCTGGAAAATCCAATTCAAAATCGAGTTGTTGCAATGAGGGATACTCGAACACCGTCACATAAAATCGATCTGAAGTTTGGTTATCATATTCAACCCAATACGTCAGGGGCTGGGTGACATTTTCGATCTGCCCGGCGAAAATCGGATCGTCAAAACTGGGATTCATCGCAATTCGTCGGATTACAAGTTCCGATTCACCATCTGATTGCGGAACCGAACACTCGTAAACCAGATCCGCTTTTTCCGGTAACTGTCCAGAGAACTTGGCCAACACAATCAATGATGAGCCGTTTTCAACTTCTGCATTTCCAGGTTCAACGGATTCCAATTGTGTTGGAAGAAGAAGTTCGGGCTGTGAAACAACCTCGGGAGCATCATCGCCTAACATCTTCTGCGATTTGACCACTGGAGGTGCCTGCGACATCATGACCGCACCAAGAAGCAGCAGGGTGAATGCGCAAATGGCAGCAAGTTGCGAAAAAACGAACTTGCTGCTTGAGACGACCATCTCCCAGGGATTTCGAACCGAATGATTGATCGTTTGAGTCAACAACAGCTGCTGCAAAAAGCCGATGTTCTGTTCTTTAAATTCGTTAACCTGATCGATCGATGTCAGCAATCGAGATTCCAATTCGGGGTACTGCGATTCAATTCGCGAAGCCACCCATTTGGGATCAGAAAACCAATTCCGCGAAGCAATGATAAATGTTGCTGAAATTAGCAAACAGATTCCCAGGAACACCAACGAACCCATGGCAGGCGTCACCCCAAACAATGGATCCGCTTTCGACAACCCCCAAGCTATAAAGAAGAACAAGAGCCATAAAATCGAAAGCACTGTCATCTGAGTCGAAAAACGCAATCGTCTTGCAACGACACTTAACTCTTCAAATAATCGCGTGTACATTTTCAAAGTTCCTGTTGGGCTTCAGCGACCGTTTGTCGACTAGCATAATAACTTGACAAAATCGTTTCGATAAACAGAACAATAATCGCCAGTACCAGCATCCATCGCCAAAGTTTTTGTTGGCTTTCCAATTCACTGTCACGACGTTGCCGTTCCAATTCCACTTTTTCTGCCGCGGAAGACATTGTACCCAATTGAATACCAGCCTGCTCCAGCATTTCCGAGTCCATCAGATTCGTTTGACTTTCGTTTGCAGGCAAATTGAAGGCCAAGCGTTTCGTTTGGGTAGTTGAGGAGATCTGGTAAATCCCCGGCTGATCAATTTCAGCCAGGATGTCATCAGTCGCAGTGCGCGCAATCGCGACTTCCGCTCCGTCCGGGCGGGTTAACGATTCGACGTCGCCATCGACAAATTTTGACAAATCGATGGCATCACCAATTTCAAAGTTTAGATTTTCTTGCACCAGATCTTTCAACATCATGCTCATCATCACGCCAACGAATTTCGACGACACCGCAAATTGACTATCGGATGGATTCCAACCGGATGTAAAAACGTAAACAGTCCCCTTTCCGACATTTATTGAACCAATCGCAAGATTGTCATTGTCGAACTTGGCAATTGGCGTAACAGTTTCGATTTCGACTTTGCGATGCCGCCAGAAACGAATATTGGCAAAGTTGCTGAATTTTGGATCGGCAAAAGGAGAAAACAATCGGTTTTTAAAGTCAATTTCCGATAGCAGGGAATAGTCCCGCTCCTCCGCTTCAGTGATTTTGACCTTCTGGTCGAGCAGGTCAGCAAGTGTTGCTTCCATATCAGACTTGGTCACAACCGTGCAAACCAACCCACCATCATTCACGAATTGTTTCATCAGCAAATTCTGCCGCTTACTGATTTTGCCGGTAATGAATACGATATTACATTCAGAATCTTCACTTAATTCACTCGCATCAACAAATTCGATTTGCTTGCCAATTAAAAGTGTGCACGCCTTTTGCAGATAAAACCGAAGCTGTTCACGGACGACCTCGTCATCGCCAACAAACATGATTCTTTCGGGAATCTGTTTCTGATTGGACAGGAAGTACCTGTTGTCAAACAACTCTTCATCGCCCGACAATTCTAAGCCAAGCAAATCGTCGTTTGGACGCTCAATACTAACAATCCGACTTTGCCCTGGCGGAACCACGACCGTTGCGATCCGTGCTGAAGCATCAAGATTTTCGTCCAACCAAGAGATGTCAAATTGAGATTTTTCAGATTTTTCAACATTAAAAACCTTCACTCGCAGCTTCCCATCCTGCGAAGCATTATCTCGGTTTTTCAACAAACTCAACGTCGCGTTGTTGTTTGTCTCCGTGGTCACCAAACGTAATTCAACCGGAATTTTTTTCGGCCATTCAAATGACTGCAACGCCTTGATATCGGCACCTGATTGCAAATCGGTCACCAGAACGACTTGGGATTCCGCAATACGATCGACGGAATCGCCGTCCGAATCGGCTTCCAACTGTTCAACGGTCTCGATCAACGCACGTCCGAGGTCCGTCTCGTTCCAGCCGGGCGAGACACCATCGAGCGCCTTAACTAACATCTCTCGACGCAAGGCCTTGGACGGATTGACGGCAGACGAGCCGCCGTCGGTCAAATTCTTTGAATCCCTTGCAAAACCGACCAGCGATGTGGTCTCTCGATCGAAAGTAAGAATGGCGGCTTCATCGTTTGGACCCAGCGTATCCATCAATTCGGCCACAGACTCCTTTGCTTTCTTCCAGAGGTCGCCGCGCTGCATACTGGCGCTTGTGTCGACCAAAATCGCGACACGACGTGTCGGGAGATCAGTAATATTGAGAAAATCGGTTTGGCGAAAAAACAACCGCCCAAACGCTAATGCGATCAGAAGCAAGATCAAACCGCGTAGCAACAGCAGCAACCAATTGTCGACCTTACTTCGCCGAGTCAGTCTTGGCGGTGAAGGTTTCAAAAACATCAACGTGCTGAACTGGACGCTTCCCTTTGGCGTTCGTCGGAAAAAATGAAATAAGATGGGCAGGGAAATCGTGATCAGTCCAAGAACCAAAAACGTCGGCGATAGAAAGCTAGGAAGAAACCAAAACATGACTAACTCACTCCCCCCGCTTTTGCAGGGCGTAATGCTGAGTCGGATTTCCCGGCAGCCGTGTTTCCTTTTCGTTGTGGGGATGATTTAGAATTTTGCCGATACTGCAAGAAATCAAACAATGCATCTTCCAGCGGTCGGTCGGTCGGGAATCGAAATCGATCGATTCCATGATTCTCGCAAGCCTGCTTAATCGTCGACTCATGCTCCGCCATCGACTCAAGGTAATTTTGCTTTGCTGTCGACGGGTCCACGTATAACTTTTTCCCCGATTCTAGATCGTAAAACAGCGATGGATCGTCAAAATCAAAATCCAATTCGGCTGGATCAAGAATTTGAAACACTACGACATCATGCCCGCAAGATCGCAATGAACCAAGACTCTTATCCAAATCCTTGGGGTCAGCAAGCAAATCGGAAATCAATACAATCAAACTCCGGCGACGCGTTAGCTGGGCAACCTGCTGAATTGGCAACACCAGGTTCGTTGATGCTCCTTCGAGCGGAGTCTCCAAACCGACAAGGAGACGATGAAAATGCCCCGTTCGGTATCGGGCAGGTATATATTCTCCGATCTTGTCATTGAATGTTAAGAGCCCTACGGCATCTCGTTGTCTGTTGAGAAAATAAGCGAGCGTTGCAGCAAGTGTAATTGCGTAATCTGATTTTTTAAAAGAAAGCGAACCAAAATCCATCGACTTGCTGCGATCAACCAGCAAGTAACAACGCAGGTTCGTTTCATCCTCAAATCGCTTGATGTAGTATCGATCCGATCGAGCGTACAACTTCCAGTCAACATAACGAAGGTCGTCTCCCGTTACGTATTGGCGATACTCGCTAAATTGAGAGCTAAATCCGTGAAACGGACTGCGATGCAATCCATTGTAGAAACCCTCGACGACCACCTTTGCTCGCAACTGCAAACTCTTGATCCGCATCAAGGCTTCTGGATCGATCCGAGACGGCTGTTTCGAATTCAAATTTTGAGGAATCGCCGGCATTGGGTTGTCATTGCAAAAAAATTGATTTTAAATGCGTCGAAGTCTGAGTCGCTTCGCTCGATTGAACACGTTGCTGATTTGACCGTGCGCGCCCAACCCATCAAGGGCATCGCTAGGGAAACAATCCATCAGGTGATCGGCGATTTGACGTGATCTAATACCTGCTCAATGATCGTCTCTACGGTCAAGCCCTCCGCCTCAGCGCGGTAGCTCAACAAAATGCGGTGCCTTAAAACCGGGAACGCCAACGCTTGAATGTCGGCCGGCGACACGTGCGCCCGGCCATCAAGCAACGCCCGTGCCTTCGACCCAAGAATCAAGTCCTGGGCCGCGCGCAATCCAGCTCCCCAGCTAATGCACTCATCCACGAAACTTGGCGTATCGTTTTGGCCAGGTCGAGTTGAGGCAGCAATTTGAACCGCATACCGAACCACTTCTTCTGCCACCGGGACTTAACGGACCACTTCATGAAACCCACGAATATCGTCTCCGGTAAAAATGGGCGAAATCGGGTCAGGCTTTCGTGAGGTCGTCTGTGTCACGACCGTTACTTCGTCATCCTCGCTTAAATAATCAAGCATCACATTAAACATAAATCGATCAAGCTGAGCTTCGGGCAGCGGATAAGTCCCTTCCATTTCGATCGGGTTTTGAGTCGCCAATACAAAAAAGGGCTCTGGCAAGTTATAGCGGGTCCCACCGCTGGTCACCTGATGACAAGCTTACACACTTACAGATTTGCACAGTTTCTAAACGCGCAAACTTACATTCTTTAAAACTTCACAAACTTACAAACTTACACACTTACAAACTTACAACGTTTCAAAACGCGCAAGCTTACACTCTTTCACACTTTACAAACTTACATCATTACAAACTTACAAACATGCAAAGATT
>CAJQQR010000154.1 GCA_905480545.1 uncultured Pirellulaceae bacterium | reverse complement strand
AACGGGCGAAATCCTCGTCAATCACATCGTTGATTGACGTTCGTAACTTACAAATTGAACTGGCGTGGAGGAAGATTTTAAGTGTGCTAGCAACATTGTCAAACCATCGCTTCATTTTTCTTTAACAATTCAAAAAACGCGGAATTTGGCGATTTTTACTGGCATTTTTTTAAGTGGAAAAGATGTTCGAAATTGATGGCGTGAAAAGCGAAAAAAATATTTTACTTCTCTGAAATCGGAAAAGCCGATACTATAGGTGAGACTTACTTGGAGAAGATCATGTTATCACGTTATTTCGTTTTTATCGCAGTTGTTACAACCTGTTCATTCGCTTTTGGACAGGAGAAATCGGGTGATGAAAAACAAGAATCACCACGCCTTTTTCGAGGCGGACTGATCAAACGGTTTGAGAATCTGCAGGAAAAATTACAAAAAGAACGGGAAGAGCGTCAGAAACAACGCGAGAAGGATGAAGAAGATCGACCCGAAGAACTTCGCAAGGTCGCCGAGACAAAAAAATCATCACAGTCCCAGGGAAATAAACGAGGATTTTCTTCAACACGTTCAATTTCAGATCAGGATTTTCCTCAGCGATTCAACCCAGACTTCGATCGCCGATTGCAACCAATGGCCGAGGATAAGGAGTCAGCAGATGAAGCGCCAACTCAAGATTTTGTTTCCCAAAAGAAGACTTCGCAACAGATGTCACTCGGTATCGAGGTCGATCCCGGTAGGATTGGGGCATCAGGTTTATCAATTGAAACAATCGATCCAAAAGGTCCTGCCGCTCTTGCAGGAATGGTAAAGGGGGACCGTATTATTTCCGTGGGGAGTAGTCCGATCAAAACGATTGAGGACCTTCAAATGATTTTGGAAGCCTTTGAGCCGGGAGATAGAACTGAAATCGAGTATGTTCGAAGGAGCAAAAAGGAAAAGACACTGGTAGAGTTCCCAGCGATAAGGTCAGACCCAAGAAGCAGTTTGGGGTTGAATTCTCCAGCGATGCAGCAAGGTGCCGAACAGTTGCCCGCACCCAACTCATTGTCGAATGGAACCGGTCTTAATGCTCCATTAGGACCAGAAGCAGCGAATCCATCCGTTCAACGTGGCCTGCTCCGACCGATTCCTCGAGTGGAAGTTGATGCTGCCCAAGATGCGGTTGCTCAAGGTGATGCGGCCATTCGACAAAATCCGCAAGCACCTCGCGGAAATCCAACTGGTGAGGTCCGGGCGGGGCTGGGAATCACCGCGGTGACAGTAACACCAACATTGTTTGCTCAGCAGCGATTAAGCGTTCGGCAAGGCGCACTTGTTGAAGTTGTCGAAAAAGGTTCTGCAGCAGAGAAAGCTGGCTTAAAAGTTGGAGCGGTCGTGATTGCAGTTGATGGTCGTAAAATCGATTCGGCCATTTCACTTTCCGAAGTTGTTCAAATGTATCAACCTCGCCAAACGGCGCAAGTGATGTTCTACGAAGGAAACCGTCTCAAACGGTTAGTGGTGAAATTTGATGCCATTCCTGTTTCGGAACTTTCAGAATTGGATCAGTTTGGGAATCTTCAACCAAACCAGCGTCGAAACGGTAGTGGAATCGCGCGGTCACCAAATCGCAACGGATCGATTTTGGGACCCCTGGCGGACGAGTTCCCTCGTCTAAAACGCATTGACGAAATGATGGAAAGGTTCTCGCCGGAACAAAACCGGCAAAATCGAGATAGCTCCGCAGAATACAAGCGAAGTGGAAGCAATCCAAATCGTGAAGCCACATTAAAAAATGAGGTGCAGACGCTTCGCGGACGCGTTTTAGGTCAGGATCAACAAATCAAGGCTCTAACCGATAAGCTAAACGCGATGGAAAAGTTGCTTGGAAAATCAAAGAAGTAGATTTAAAGAAGTAGATTTTCAGTGTCTGCCGTATCAGTGTCTGCCGTATCAGTGTCTGCGAGTACGGCCTGTTTTTGAATTAGGGCTTAGCAAGGCTCACATTTTTTTACGTTTTCTGTTTACCATTGCGTTTGTTCACCATCGCCCTGCTCCAGTTGGGATCGTTGGTACAAATCGGATTTTTTGAAAAATACGCGATTAGGCAAAGTTGGCTGCTTACACCGTTTGGATTGGCGGTTTGATTTCATTTACTTTTGCCAAATACAGATCAGCCCATTATTGATTTCTGTTGACTATCGATGCAAATCAACAAAGATTTTGTATTGGCCATCGTACTTTTTGCTTTTGTCGATCTCCAGTTTCCCTTTGATGCTTGCGTATTCAGTGGTTGCGAAATCGCCAGGTGAATTTGGATCGGGGCTCATCGCAAACTGTCTGCCCGCAAATTGGATGATTTGAGAGGGTTCGGTTGCAAAGCCATTAAATCGGATCGCTTTTACACTTCCGCGAAAATCGAATTGGTAGGTGATTGCACCGACGATGTCTTGTGGACCATGCCCTGACAGAATTGACGCGCGATAGATTTTGTAACCATCGATCTCGGATTGCATGACATGATCAAAGCGATTGGCGACCCATTCGGGGCGGACCTGAAAATTAAAAACTTCCGCCAAATTTTGCGTCGGTTTGTAGAAAGTGGTCTGGTCTTCTGGAAAGGAAGCTAATTTGATGCCACTAACGGGATCGGATTCGGTTGAGGGTTTGTTTTCGTCGGACTTGTTGGCGCCGCCTGACATCAGCAGGAAGGGACCTCCGATCGCCGCAACCAAAAGTGGAAACAAAAATGTCTGCCGAATCATCAAGTTATCCTCGCCTTGTAAATCATTCTCTATACTCGTAATTCGCCGAGCAAAAGATGAACGTCGACGAGAAACTAGCTGTTATCTGGGTTCTCGTGATCGTTTTGGGGGGCAGAATCGATTTGATCCAAATCGTTTGATGAATCGAGCCCAATTACCGCAGCTGCATATTCCTCATCGTTGTAATAAAGCTGCCGTTCGTTGGCGCGGTCGATGCCCAGGTTGGATAGCATCGTTTCAGCTTTCTCTTGTGGGAATCGTCGTTGAAGTTGTTTTAGGAAATGCTGGAAGTCAGTGTCGTCAACGGCCATCGAAAAACTTTGCCATTTTCGTATC
>CAJQQR010000153.1 GCA_905480545.1 uncultured Pirellulaceae bacterium | reverse complement strand
TGTATCATTCTGAGGCATTGCGTGCCCATTCGGTACAAAATGTCAAAAAAGTCGACTTAATCCCGACAATCAATGTGTCGCGACTAATCCATTTAAAGGCACCATCTGTAAATTGTCGATTATGAAGAGGTCGACGTGCGCATTTCTCTGGATGCGTACGGATTTTTCCGTTATCGCCACTCACTAGCAGTTGATGCAGTCAATTCCTCTTAAAGAATCGAGTAGCCAAACCGAGCACGTCGGTCAGGTTCGATGCTGCACATTGGGTTGGCATCCAAAGGGAAAGATAATTCTTTGGCTTTTCGGTTTGACGTTATGTTTTTCGGGTTGCCGGATGACCCAAAGCTGGAACGACGCTTCGGTTCCCACTGTCAGCCCATTGCACTCACTACCTGAAATTGCGACAGAATCACGTCAAGAGATTTTGATTCCTTTTCTGCCTGATTTCGAAAAAGGCGAATTGCCAAAATCGGCTGGGAAAGTTGAACCACTGAGGCTTCGCGATTGCGAGTCTCTGGCGGCGGCAAATGCTCCGCTCGCTAAGATCCTCGAGGAAGAGTCGCAGAGTTCGCCGTGCGATTGCAACAATGTGGATCCAGATGTGCAGGCGTCTATCAATGCGGCAATCAATTCTAATGCCAGCTACCAGCGGAATATCGCATCCGAAAAGGCCTTGCTCGCCTATCTCGGTTTGACAGAGGTCTATTTGCAGACGCAGGTTTCCCGCGAATCGATTGTAGAAATTGGTAAGCTCCAAGAAGTCTTGGCTGAACTGCAACTGGAAGGTTTGGTACGCGAATTGGATCCTGAATTGTTGGTCAGAGGGAAACTTGATTTGCAAGCCAAGCGTTCGGAGTTAGTCTTTAATTTCGACGATCTCAATCAGAAATTGCGATTGCTATTGGGGCTGCAAAATTCGCCCAATCCGATTTGGACGGATTGTCAAATCCAGGGTTGGTCACTGCCGGACGATCTTGATTCTGAAATCGAACTGGCAATGCAAAATCGGACGGACATTAGAGCATTGAGGTCGTTCATCCAGTGTGGAAACGACGATCTTTTGGAAGTGATGCGAAGTTCGATCCGGTCAGTCAGTCCGATTTCCGCAATTGCGATTCAACGTCGGTTCTTTGGTGGGTTATTTAAAGATAACTCTGCTGAGATACAAAAGCTTCGAATGCAAATTGCGATTTTGAATGAAAGTCAAATCGCACTGGTGAAATCTGAGGTGACAGAGTCCTTTTACGCGATTCAAAAGTACTCGGCGTTGATTCAATTGAAACAGAAGAAACTGGAAAGTCTCCGCAAGAGCGAAACGCGTTTGGAAGCACGACGACAAGTTGGGCCGATAAAAATCGACGAGGTTTTAGAAGTCAAATCTTCAGTTTTTGAAACGCGATCTGAACTGATTCACTCGGCAATTTTGCTTCAGATGGAGTGGATCAAAATGAAGTCTCGCCAAGGATTACTGGGTGTGGCTGAAACGAGCTCGCACGACACTCCATCCAATGAACATCAAAGCGACAGTTACAAGGGGGATGGATCGAGTCCACAAATGACACGACCGCCACGGCCAATCAAGGCAAATGGTTTGCTGCCGGTAACCTCTGGAAGATCACAACAAGACAATGCCCGGATAACAGGGCAAATGCAGCTCAATCCGCCAAAGGTTTCAAAAGCGAGTTACCAAGAGCAAAGTGGTGACGGCAAATCGCTTTCGGAAATGCTGCGAAAAAAGCGAAGGAAACTTGCACTTCTTCGTTAGACATGAATTGCCTGCGTTCCTGATTGTAGTCCTGAATTCATCGGAGCGTATCGACCGCTCACGTTAACAGGAAGACGTCCTATGCCGTCGTTGGGTTAGTGAAGAGCGGGCGGCACATGGAGCGTGTCGGTTGCCTTTTATCTTAGTAACAGGTTGGCAAAGAGCTTTCAGAACATTCCATGCAAAAACCAACTGTTCTTTCGCAATTCCCGAAAAAGCCAGAATCGATTACCCGATTCCGTTTCAACTCGCCAATAATCTCTTTCTGCCATTGGGCCACGCCACCAGCCGGTCTGAATTCGTTCCGGCCCCCAACTGCTTACAATGACATGCTTTTGATCTTGCCAATGAAAACAGGCAGGCGATCCCTCTGAAACTGCAATGACATTCAGCTGTAGTGGGGCGGCCAACAGCCGAAGTGGACGATCAAGTGGTCGAGGTTGGTAACTGTATTTTCCTTGTTTCTGGTATTCGGTTTGGCCAGCGCTCGCGTCATTGGTTAACTCGCCGTTGCGGCGAAAGGGGCTCTTGATTGCAACACGATTGTTTTTTCGCTTTGCTTTTTTGTCTGTCGAATTTGAGCTTTCAAAAAGTGGTCGTTTCCGTTTGAGGCAACTGGCGAGTCGATGATACTGAAATGAGAACTCAGGCTGGGCTCCTGAGTGGCTTGTGAATCCAAGCACATTTTCTTCACCTAGGCGAATGCTAAGTCGATTTACAAATTGTGACAGTGCGATCGGATTGTCTCTTGGGTTCTCATCAAAAAGATATTTTTGTTTCTCGACCAAGCGGGAGCTGAGCGGTACTGAGACTTTGACTTCGTAAACGGCACCGGGCAATTTCAAGTTTTCTAACTGCATCCGGATCAGTTCCATTAAATGTTCTGGAACAACTGTCGGTTGAAAAAGTCCAATGCGAATGCAGACGAATTGTTTCTTTTCGATTTTGTCAACAAGCTTCCCTTCGTTGTCAAATGCTTGACGAAGAAATTGCGAATCGCAGAGCAACCGGCAGGAAACTTGCAACGCACCTTCCTGCTTCAGTTTTAAATGCACACAGATGTTTTCAATTTCACGCCAGACGATGGTGTCAATGGTTTCATGGTGACTGGTCGGATGATCCAGCGACAATTCACTTTGAAATTCTGGCGGTTTGTGCCGTGCGATGATGACTTCTTCGATTCGTCCGGCGGCTTGATCGAGACGCTGTACCAGTTCTTCGCCCAGTCTTGTCACTAAACCAGATCGCGGTAACTGGATTAATTGACCGATCGTTGAGACCCCTAGTTGGTGTAAAGTTGAAATCGTTGCGTTTGAAATGCGTAAGCAAGTTACGGGTAGCGAAACAAAATCTGGATGGGATTGGGTTTCCATCCAGTCATTGGTTTGCGGGAAAATGGCAGCGTGGTATCCCGGAGCTTTCGCCCCCGTTGTTTGTTGCTGGACGGATGAATCGGTCCTTGTCTTTAGCTTGAGAACGGTGTTACGGAGTGCCCAGCTTAACCCGATAGAGCTGGCGATTGAGATACATGGCCAATAATTTCTTTGGGAAAAATGTCGTGAAATTTGCTCGGCGATATTTTCTTCACCATGCATGTATTTGCCTGATTCGGTTTTTGATCCAAATAGTTTATCAAGGCCCGTGATATCGAGGTAAATGCAACTGGGCTGTTCGACCTGTTCAAGCCCAACGATTGGACTGAAAATCGCACAGTCATCGGCCATCTGCTCAAGTATGTCTAAGTCTGCTTCTGGGTCGTGCGGTAAGAAAACGGGTGGGTTGGTGTGTTGTAGTTGGGTGGCAGATGTTGTTTGCGGAGAGTGAGGAGGTTGCTGCACAGATTTTTCTGCCAACGATTTAGCCTCACTCAATGGCATTCCGATTTTGATACCATTTTGTCTTGCCCGTAACGAGCAGGCAGCAACCAACTGACCGCGTCGTGGATCTTGTTTGAAAAGCGTAAGCCATTGGCCTTTAAGTTCCGGTTTTTCGACGATCAGCCGCTGAATTGGCCAATTGGGAAACCACAGACATAGGATTCGTTTTTGCGATTTGGTCCTTCTTTTTTGAATGGCCATGTTTTGAATCCATTGCGGTTGTTTGTTGTCTGTCATGATTGGATGCATGGCCTACGTTTTTTTGAGGAGCGTTTTTCAGCATTGCGTTTGTTGAAGGTTTTGCGTTTGGGAATTCTGTGTCAACTGACGCGGCAGCTTTTTGTAAAGGGCTTTGATGTGAAGCCGCTTTACGGATATCGCCATAGTAGGAGTCAATTTCGATCATCACTTTTCCGCCGCATTGCCCTTGATGGGATCGGATCAATTCGATTTGCAAAAAGCGATTCGCCGAAAAATTCTTGTGGTGGCGTTGAGGAGCTTGTCGCAGCTGACTATTTGCCGGTATTCTGTTTCCAAGAATGATGCCACGGGATTGAGGTGTCACGGCAAGTTGCATTTCCGACCAGCTGGGTTGTGCGATTGCGTTGGCCGAGCGTCCTAGTAGACCAATGCATCCACTGCTTTCTGCCGCCAGTTGAAACCGGCGAAAAGCATATTCATCCACTTCATCTAAAGCAGCCCAGACAGTTGCGACGGCCGGGCAATTTAACGCTTGGTGTAGTGACCAATCCAAATCTTTTTTCGATTTCGGCTGAATGACAACCAATTGTCTTGAACGAAAGCCGAGTGCGAGTGCCGCTGGTGGAAAAAAAGTTCGATGCTGATCCATGATGACAAACATTCCGCCGTCTCGACAGGCTTCTTTTGCTGCAGCAAAAGCCAGCATCATCACGCCACTGCCATCCATTTCATTTTGGTGAAGGCGTTGTTGGGGAGAATGATTGGGGCGAGAGGACTGATTGGAGTGAGCGATCCATTCGATCAACGTCCCACGAGCAAAGCCTTTGGCAGGTAGAATTGCATCTAAAGCCGAACTGCCACTAGAAATGACCGCCTCGTCATCACTGTTTCGTGAAATCGTTTCTAAAGTTCGAATCTGTTTTCGCAACTCATGGATTTTGGAATCGTGTGTGTCAGTGTTGGAAAGTCGAGGCGAATTTGTAGCAACTTGCGAACGCTCATCGATCCTCGGATTCTCTTGGGATGTTTGGTCGCACAGTGTTTGGTCGCACAGTGTTCGGTCGCACAGTGTTCGGTTGCACAGTGTTGTGTTTTGGATTGCGTCTTGCATATCGCTACGTTGGGTTCGAAAGTCTTTTTCAATGCTTCATTTATTCGCTACTTTAATAATTGGGTAGTCGATTGTTTTGGCCCCTGCAACGTATCGGTGGCAAGAGTCCATCCAATGTCGTTAGGGATGGTTAAACCGCGTGCCCATCGGGCCGTGATTCATGTGCGGTCTTGTTTCGTTTGGTATGGAATGGAAATCGGTTTGTCGTTAAGTCTTTACAGATGCGCGGGGTAACGCTCACGTGGTTTAACAAAGTCTGAACATCACCCATTGCTACCTTTCTTATTGCTACCTTTCTTATTGGGTGCAAAGGATGTTGGGTGCAAAGGATGTTGGGTGCTCTGATGCGGTTGTTTTATAACTATTGAATTCACAGAAGTTGAAATCGTGATTTCGGTTGCAGTCCGGAAAAAAACGGCCCAAAAAAACGGCCCAAAAAAACGGAAGGTAACTTTGATCAGTCCAAGTAGTAGGGGGTTCGTATCATTTTGTCTTTATCGCATACCTATTTGACTAGTTCGGTCATGAAAGTGTACAAAATTACACTAACAAGATTAAATCGAAAATCAAGCCGCAAAAGCGGGCAAAACTGACAATCAGCACGGCAGCATCGATCATCAGGGGCATAGCGACCCAAACGCAAATCTTGCAAAATCAAATCACTTGAAAACTCGCAATGAAAAAACACAAATGCCCGACAGAAAATACAGCCCTCTAATTTTCCTCATTCTGCTTCTGGGAATGAGTGTTGAAAGTATTCCAGCTCAGGATTTGAGCGATGTCGTTCCTAAAGTTTCTGACGCGGGGTTGAAGCTCAACGCCAAATTGAAGCTATCAGAAATGCTGCGATTTGACGGAGAGAATAAGCCGGTATCACGTCCATTTGAGTTAGTGGTTGACGCCGTTGGTGAAAAAGCAAAAGATGCGGTCGAATTCGGGTGGGCGAAATTGGATTCGGCAAAAGCTCCGGACGGAACCGGTGTGGGCACAGTCGAGCCATTAAGTGGTTATTTTGATTTGTCGAACAAATTCAAAAGGATTACCGATCGCGGGTCTGGTATTTTTGCCAAGCACCCCAAGGACGGAGTGAGGGTTCGTTTTGAAATTGAGCGGAAAAATAGAAGTTGGGCAAAGCTTTCGAACATCAAAGGTCGTTTACGCATCAAAACAGGCGGTGACCGTAAGTTGATTAAACATGATGAGGCTTCGTTAAATCTGGGATCGATTGAAAGCAAAGAGCTTGAATCACGTGGGATCTCAGTTGTGGTTTCAAAGATCGGAATCGATACTTTGACAATTCAAGTGACGGGTAAGGATCTCTCTAGAGTGCATCGCGTAGCGATCTTGTCGCCAGAGCAAAAGAAATTAAGTGCGTTGAAAGCGTCCAGTTGGAGTCGTCAGGAAGATGGCGTAACTCATACGTTTTTGTTTTTACCGTCGCCTCCAGCGGATGCCACGGTATTTATTTTCATTGCAGAAAATCTTCAAGAGTTCGAAATTCCGTTCGAGTTTTCTGAGCTTGAATTAGAACAGTAATTGAACAGCGAGCAGAATAAATGGACTTTGGAATTGAACGGGTAGATTATTCCAACCCAACACAAGCTTCCCACCTTATTCAGCTCTTAAATGAATATGCGTGTGAACCGATGGGGGGTGGGAAGCCAATTCCGATTGAATTGAATGAAAAGTTGATTCATGGTTTGGCCGATTTTCCGACCGCATTCAGTCTGCTTATTTATTCAGGAAATATCCCGGTCGCGTTGTCCAATTGCTTTTTCGGTTTTTCGACGTTTGCCGCTCAAAAGCTGATCAACATTCATGACCTGATGGTCTCCAAAGACTTTCGAGGCAACGGCTTAAGTACCTTGCTTCTTCAGGAAATCGAAAAGATCGCTCGCGAAAACGATTGTGTAAAGATCACCTTGGAAGTCTTGAGCAACAATGAAATTGCGAAGAACAGCTACAAAAAATTTGGCTTTGAGGGGTATGAGTTGGACCCAGAAGCTGGCCAGGCAATCTTTTGGAAAAAAAAATTATCGTGATTTGACTATTTAAAATTTGGCCAACAAATTTTAATCCATTCACAGGGAGTCGTTGCTGACGGATTGTCGGATTGGTCTGCAGGCTGCAAACTCATAAGTTGAATGATTTGATTTTGATAGAAGTTGAGGCACTAAAATTTCAGGACAAACTGAGACCAAGCCTGTTGTTGTTATCGGCGCAGGGCTTGCTGGATTGATTTGTGGGATTGAATTGCAAGAGGCGAATGTGCCATTTGTGATTCTGGAAAAATCAGATCGAGTTGGAGGCCGAATCCAAACCGACGAAGTCGAAGGGTTTTTACTCGATCGTGGATTTCAAGTTCTGTTAACCGCTTATCCTGAAGCCCAGAATTATCTGGATTATGAAGCGTTGGATCTGAGGAAATTCGTGCCAGGCGCGTTGATCCGTTTTAACGGAAAATTTCGTTCTTTCATCGATCCGACAAGACAGCTCTCCGCAATTTTTTCGACCGCCATGTCACCTGTGGCCAACTTTTCAGACAAGCTTAAGATGGCTTCGCTACGGAAGGATTGCAAAAAGAAAACATTGGACCAGATCTATTCATCAGAAGAGATTTCGACATTCGATTTCCTTAAGTCAAAACGGTCGTTTTCTGATTTGGTGATAGAGTCTTTCTTCCGTCCGTTTTTGGGTGGGATTTTTTTGGAAAAAAAACTTGAAACATCCAGCCGCTTTTTCGAATTTGTTTTTAACATGTTTGGTCGTGGGCACGCGGCGCTTCCGGCATCCGGGATGTCCGAAATCCCAAATCAACTTGCGAGCCAGATCGCTGGAGAGAAGATACAGTTCAACCGTGAGGTCATTTCATTCACCTCAGATTCCGTCTCGACTCGAGGCAGTGATCAATCAGTAGAAAACATCGATGCCTCAGCAGTCGTTCTTGCTTGCGAAGAACCGGTCGCTGCAAAATTACTTGGGTTTCGCCCACCGCCGCAGAATCACGTTTGGAATTTTTACTTCGACGCAGCGCAGTCACCCGTTGGCGACAATATTCTTGTTTTAAATGGAACGGGTAAGGGGCCGATCAACAATTTATGCGTGCCTAGTCGGCTCTCTGAAAATTACGCGCCAAAGGGCAGGGCACTTGTCTCCGTGACGTCGCTTTCTGACTCGCAAAATGTCAAAGATTTTCAGGATCAAGATGGTGAGACATTGGAATCGGCAGTCCGCGATCAGTTGATCGAATGGTATGGTGATCCAGCAAGGGAATGGAGATCATTGCCTAAGTACAAGATCTGCAATGCTCTACCACGGCAGCTTTCGACGCCAAAGATCTCCCACGATTTACCGACGGGTGTTTTCACGTGCGGTGACTATTTGGAGATTGCATCCAGCAATGGAGCGATGCGGTCTGGACGTGCCACGTCAGAAAAAGTCGTTTCGTATCTCAACAGTAAGCAGTGATTGTTTAAACGGAGCAGATTTCGTTTCTGCATGCGTTCAACGTTGATACCCAAGGCGCGATTCGATATCTTGAGCCATTGGATCGACTCCGGTGCCCACCCCTTGGCTTCTTTTGAAGTTACTGTCCCATTTGTGAACTGGCGAGCTCCCTTTGGGAGCGAATGCATCCCGCCAGGCTTGGCAACCGGTGCATGGCATGCAGATAAATAGTGCGGCGGCAACGATGATTAACTTCTTCATTTTTTACACCAAAAAAATAGGACCAGCGATAATCTCAAACCGACCGATTTTGGTACAGATCAATTTACGCTAAGTTGCATGTTTTTCAGAAAAATGACTGGGCGAAGATGGGTAAACTGGACGTGATCGTTGTGGCTCCTCATCCAGATGATGCAGAGTTGGGAATGGGAGGCGCAATTCTCAAAATGATCGATGACGGGCTTTCTGTTGGTGTTCTCGATTTGACGAGTGGCGAACCGACGCCTTTTGGCAGTTTGGAAAAGCGTATTGCCGAAACCGCGATAGCAACTGATATTTTGGGATTATCGTGGCGGGAGAACCTTGGTTTACCTAATCGTTCGCTTGAACCCAGTCTTGAGAACCGTCGCGCTCTCGCTGAAGTATTTCGTCTTACGAAACCGAAATGGATCTTTGCGCCCTATTGGGAAGACGCACACCCAGATCATCTTGCCGCGACTCAGTTGATTGAAGCCGCCCGGTTTTGGTCGAAACTTTCAAAAACCGATATGAAAGGGGAACGTTTTCATCCGCAACGGATTTATAACTACTACTGCGTCCATTTGAAAATGACGCCCCAGCCGGCATTTGTTCTTGATATCTCAGATTATTGGGACAAGAAGATTTCTGCCATCTCAGCTTTTCAAAGTCAGTTTGTCGAGGGGCGGCCAAAATTTCCTTCATTTCTGGAAAAACTGCGTGATGAAGCATCCTATTGGGGCAAAACGATTGGCGTTGAATACGGCGAACCCTTTGCCTGCCGCGAACCGATTGGTTTGAGTGGATTCGGAGAGTTGGTTTAAACGACGAAGTTAAGTCATCGCTTGACGGTCGCATTCCGCAAGTAACTTCCGGCGAAACAGAAGATCAAGATTCCAAACTGGTAGATGTTTAGAAGTTTGCTCTCGTACTCTACGAGTCCGGGGGTAAAGAATGCGCCATAAGAGAAGACGTAACAAATCATTAGAAACAAAACGCTGAATGCGATCGCAAGGGTGGAGGCGACTTTCGTTGGCCAGCCGGCATTGGTTTCAAACGCTACTGACAATGGAGCGGTAAGCAGCAGTGAGCAGAACAGCAAGATTACGCAAACCGGCCATGCCGCGAACTTCCCGGCAAAAACCATCAGTGCCAAAAAGAATCCGGCATGAAAGACTCCTACAGCAATCGTTGCCGCAATCGCATTGGACGCCCATTTTTCTCTTGTCGTAAGAAGGTGTTTTCCGAACGGGTGAAAACGCAAGAATGTATTGAAGAGTGGATTTGCGATCCACGTCATCAAAGCAAACAGGATATAGACGAGAGTAATCGGCAAAACGTAGGGGCGGATCCAAGGATTCATCGCGCTGTAGCTGTTTAACGCATTGATCCCCAGCCACATCCCAATCACGATTCCAAATTGAACCTGCGGGCTTAGCCGACTTAACCAAGACATGGCCGCCAGGAACTTTCTAAAGAAAAAGTTGTTGGCGTTTAACGATTGAATCATTCCGCTTCGGGCGAACTCATTCGAAGGCTCAAGTCGAAGTGCTTCACGAAACGCCATTTGGGCTTCTTTATGTCTGTTCGCATTCAGCAACGCATGCCCGCGGCTAGAGTGCGCGAATGCCGAATCCGGATTTTTTTCAATGGATCGATTCGCTTCATCCAACGCGTCTTCAACGCGGCCCAGGCGTTCCAGTGCCACCGATCGTAGCGCACGGCATGATTCGTCTTCAGGATCATATTGCAAACCTGTTTCGGCTGATTTCAAAACTTCTTTCCATTTGTTTTTCCTTGCCCATAATTGGGCGAGCAAACCGTGGAATGTGGCCGATGATGGATCGATTGCGATGGCTTGGCGAACCGATTGAATGGATTCGTCAAGGCGATTGCGTTTGTTGAGTACGAGGGCGTGAACGTAAAACGCAAATTCATCGTCGGGTGCAAAGTGGATTCCCTGTTCCGCTTCTTTTGTCGCTTCTTCCAGATGACCTTCTTCCTGCAAAAGACAGATCGCGAGCAACGAATGGGCGTTCGCTAAATCAGGTGACATTGCAAGCACTTGACGAAGCAGTTCCTCGGCTTGTTGCGGTCGATTTTGTTCAATGAGCAATCGGGCGCGTTGTATCAGCTGGTTTTCGTTCATTTGATTTTTAGATAGCTCAAAATGTCATCGTAAATTCCGCCTTGATTCGAATACAACGCGTGATTGCGGGCGGTGGCGAACCATTCCTTTGTCGTCGGTTTGATGTGCTTAAGAACTGCAAGCAGATCTTTGGTGGTTAATGGACTTGGAGTTCCCGTTCGAATGGCTTCATGAAGCTTGGCTTCGATTGCAGCATCAACAACGGCACCCAAATCGGCTCCAGAATAATCATGAGTTTTGGCTGACACTTTTTTGTAGTCAATTCTTTCGACCGGTTTACCGTCCAGTTTCAGTTGAAGTACTTCTTCACGAGCGATTTGGTCTGGTGGTGGAACAAACAGAACACGGTCAAAACGGCCAGGTCGTCGAAAAGCACTGTCGACATGCCAGGGTGCATTGGTTGCTCCCAAAATCAATACACCTTCATTGCTCAAATCAATCCCATCCATTTCTGAAAGAAATTGATTGACGAGGTGACGTCCGGAATTCTGTCGCATGTCACTGCGACTTGCTCCCAACGCATCAACTTCGTCAAAGAACAGAACGCATGGGCGATTTTTGCGAGCCTGTTCAAAAAGGTCATGCAGGTTTCTTTCGCTGTTCCCCATCCACATGTCAAGGACATCGTTGATTCCGATCGAAAGAAAATTCGCATTCACCTCTCCCGCGGTTGCTCTTGCAATAAAAGTCTTTCCGCAGCCCGGAGGCCCATAAAGTAGAATCCCACCGCCGGCTTGCTTGCCATAGGCTGCAAACATCTCGGCATGCGTGATTGGGTAGATGATTTTGACGCGAATTTGTTCTTTGACGCTTTCCATTCCACCAACCTGATCAAACTTGATCTTCGGTTTCTCAAGTTTCCCCATGGACCCCGAATCATCGGCATCATCGTTTTGGATGCGAATTCGACCCTCGATGATTTCATCGTCGATATCATAGTCATCTTCTTCATCATCGGACCATTCTTTTTCTTCAGTCCGTATTCCAAGCAAACTCGAAAACTCGTCGTCGGTGACGGTGTCATCAATTTCGATTGCCTGCTTGTAACGCTGAACGGCTTGCTGAACATTTCCCATTCTGAAATCCAGCTTTGCGTGAAGAAGCAAGGCCGAAGGATCTGGCGCGTCGGATGCGATGAGTGTTTCAACAATGGCTAGCGCATGGGAGTTTTTCCCCGCACGATAGAAGACCTCCGCCATCAAGACCTGTAATTGAATCGATTGGCCGAGGGCATCGAGTTGAATCTTGAGGAAGCTCTCGGCTTCCTCGTAACGAGTTAGATCCAACAAGGTTCTTACATAATGTTGGGTCAAGGGGAAGTTGTTGGGTGTCAACTCAACAGCCTCACGAAGTGCCTTGAGTGTAAATTCGATTTCGCTCATGTACGGTTGGATCTGCGAATTGAGTTATGCCGTGAAATAGCAGTAGGAATCCGATTTTACGTTACTGGCCGGAATGAAAACATTGGGGCGGATGCGAACCACCCTAACTTAAAGCCGGACCTTACGCATCTCGATTGAGTTCAGTACTCAACAAAAAGAAATGAGGCGGTTTTGCGATTGCCTAATTCGCGGAATCGATTGCGGAATCGTATTTGTGTTTCAGCCAACCCAGTGCGCTTTTATAGAATTGGTATCCGATACTGGTCGCCTTGGCTTGAAGGATTACGTTGACTCTCTGGCCAGCATGGAGTTGTTCACTAGCCCAGTCGTCAATTTCGAATTTCGCGATGACATGTGGTGAAAGAAATTGAATATCATTCGAATCGGGATCCGTCGCGATATTTGTTTGAGCAGCTACGTTTTTGACCGGAATGCTGCCGCCTACATTCGCACAAAGAAGAATGTCCGGGGGGGTTAATGTCGCCCGCGGTTCAAATCTCTTCAGTTGACACCTCAGTTGCCCTACCTCATTTAAGAACAGATTACCCCATAGTTTTGTCGCGCGACGCTCACCTTTGCCGTGAACGTCAGGCAATCCATCGAACTGATCCTGCGGAAAGGCTGCGACGATCTCTTTTTGATCGGGTTGAGCGATCAACATGATTTCGTTTTCAGATTTAACGTACGAGTCTAGTAGCGTCGTTGAGTCTCGCATTTGTATGTACCCATCGATTTCGGCATAAATCTCCAGGCACTCAACTTGCTTTTCATAATGCGTGATGTCTGCGTTAAGTTTTCGGAGCATCTTAGTTTCCGAAGCGACATCTCTGTGAGCTTGGTTTGACCGATAGTTTTCGATTCGATTGGCCGCTTGCTGATAAGAAAGTTTTGCTTGTGCAAGTTGATTCCGAATTGCCTTGTTTCGAAGCGAGACCAGCTTGTCTCCCATTGAGACTTTTTGGCCGTCGATGACGTGAAGTTCTTTCACAAAACCAGAAACGCTAGGGCGAACAATTTGCGACTCAGAAAAACAAACAACTCCCGGAGCAATAATGCGATGCGGAGCCAGCAAAAACACGCAGGCACATGCGATGGAACTAGCGGCAATCGCCCCTGAGACGCAAAGTCGTTTCCATTGGGTCGGTTCGGTTGACTTTCTCGCTGCCCGAATGCCTTTCGATAACATGGGATAAACCAAAAATGCTGACGCCATGATCGCGAGGACCAATCCGATTCCTTCGCCCATCAATGAGAATGCAATAAAAATCCCAATGCAAATGGCAATCCGCCATAGGACGATGGCAGTGCCGTAGCCCAATAACAACAGATTTGTCGGTTCTGTTGAATTGCTTCCTTGGAACAGCCAACCCATTTTTGACAGGACAGCCGTTTGTGATTTTTGGTAAAGGTTCGTTGATTCAACATAATCCGAAAGGACGAAGTACCCATCAAATTTCATCAATGGGTTGGCGTTGAATAAAATGGTCGTCACAGAAGCGACAACAGTAATATTGTAGAGCAAATCGCGGGCAATCGAATCCGAAATGGAGCACCAGGCAATTGCTGCAAGCGCCGCAATCAACAATTCGATATAGATTCCTGCAGCAGCAACCGTGATTCGATGCCATTTGTTGCTGAATCGCCAGGACGAACTGACATCAACATAAGCAACCGGAAAAAAACAAATGAATGCGGCTCCCGTTTCGCGAACATGTCCGCCAAATCGATGGCATGCGGTAGCGTGTCCAAATTCATGGACTGCTTTCATGATCATCCAAACGCCAATTAGCCATAACCATCGATTGCCGGAGAGAATTCCGCCAGACGCCGCGGAGAATTCCTGCCATTGATTCGAAAGGCAGTAGCCTGAAAACGCTACGATACAAATCCAAACCAATAACATCGGAATTGAAAAAAGTAGTTTGCCAATCGCTTGGGTTCGTTCAAGCAATTTCGTTGGGTGGGCAATTGGAAGTTTTTGAAAAATCGGATTGAAATAAGAAACCAGTTTGGCCTTCTCATTGGCCGTAGCCTTTTTTTGGATCGATTCCAAATCAGCAATACGTGTCAATTGAGCATTCGACAGAAACTTACAGATTTGTTCGGCTTGTTCCAGCGGGAAATCGATTGCATTACCCGCGGTTGGTGATTTTGATCGCGCTTTTTCATAGGCTTCCACGACCGTGTTTTTGCCGTCAAGCATGGAAATGAAAAGATATTCGCTGCGGCCAATTCGGAAAAATTTTGAGCGTATTGGATCCTCGATGACGATGATTGACTTTCCGTTATTTCGCTGTGGAAAGAAACGTAAATCAGAACGCAATTTGGGTGTCGATTTTTTCCATTCAGATTTGTAACTTGATTTTGACCGGGTGTTTTCGTCAGCAGATTGGTTCAGATTTGAACCGAAATCGGGACCGGGTTTTTCGCTCGAGCAGCTATTGAATTCGACGGGGGGAAACATGCGAGACCTCAGAATCCCAAATAGGAACGGATGTTTTCTATCGGGCGGTGGAACAGGTTCCATGCGACAGTACTTGGGCCTGTTTCGATCGTTGCCGTGCCCTCCATCCCCGGTTTGAGCTTGAAATCGACATTGTCGATTTGGGCGGTCACGATGAATACGGCTGTTGCGTTTCGAACCTCGGCTTTTGGGAAGATCCGTTCGATTGATCCGTAAAATGTCTCTAGTGGAAAAGCGTTGAAACGAATCTCTGTCTGTTGTCCAACCCGCAAGAAGCGGATGTCTCTTTCTGAGACTTCAATTTCAGCCGAAAAAGAATCGATCGGACCGACTTCGTAGAGTGTTTGTCCTGTTTCGACGGGCGCCCCTTCAGCTTTCTCCAGATCGCCCGATACGACAATGCCGTCGATTGGACTGCGAATTTCCAATTGCTTGAGGTGTGTGCGAAATAGGTCGATGTCGTAGTCGAGCTTTTCCATTTCTAGCCTGGCAATTTGAGCTTCGCTTATTTTGCCATCCGATAATGCGCTGTCATGACGTTCTTTTTCGCGAGCATGTTCCGCGATCGCACCTTCCAATTCAAGGGTCAGATCAGTGTCATCCATTTTGGCCAGCAGCTGGTTGGATTTGACAAGATCTCCGGGGAATACAAACGAGTTTTCCAACCGGCCTTCAAACGGAGAGGCAATGTATCGCCTTATTGTGGGTTGCAATTTACTATTGCAACTTAAGCGGTGCGGCATTGGAAAAAATAGTACGAGTATTGCCCCAAAAACGATTAAGCTCCAGAGGCGTCGGCGCGAGCGGAAAATGTGCTCATGAACACGATTTGTGAACCGGGAAACCCATGTGCCTTCTGCGCGGATTAGGAGTTTGGTCTGTTTGGCGAGACTGGGAAATAGTTCATCGCAAATGGGTTGTACTTGGGCTTGCTGCAATCTTGGAGAATTTGCAAAGACTACCAAGTGGAGAATGACCGATGGTTCGGATGCGGTAAGGTCTGCAACAGGTAACAAAAACGCGGATTGGAAGCCATTTGCCAACGCGAACCCGGAAAGTAGATGGCAGGTTTCGTTGTTGTTCGCCGACTCTAGATTCCATGAAATTGTTTCCATAGAGTTGGCGTGTGAATCGCAAATCGATTCGAGCTGCGTGAGTGATGGTGAGCTTTGATCAAAAGAATCCATGCCCGAAACTGCACCCGTTTTGCATCTTTTTTGATTTTGCTTCGAGTTGTGAATCACGGCAACAACTCGATCTGCAGCAAGAGTCCTGCACCATACGTTTGAGAGATTTCGGAGAAATCCTTCTAGATCGTTTGCATTTTGAATTCGCTTCTGCAGTTGCCAGCAAATTTGCTCCAACGACGCGTTTAGATCCCTGTTCTCTCGTATTGAATTTGTTGAATCGCTCTGACTTGTTTGGTTTTGCGATACGTTGTTATCTGAGTGTTTGTCCTGGTTTTGCAGGCAATCGCCAGTCGTTTGCGGCAGTGAATTTTCGGCCGTGTCATAAGGCGTTTCGCTTTGAAATGCAGTAATCACTGATGGCTCACTCAATTGTTAAACGCCGCGTAGGGGGTGTCGGATCGGGATAGCAATGATACGAAGTCAACTGACACGGTGGTCAATTGGTGTGTGCGGCAAGTTGGCTTTGGGGCGTAGGATCAAGTTGGCATTTCTGCCCAATCTTGATTTCGTATTTGTCATTTGGAACGGTTACTCGGACTTGGATTGTTCCAGAGGTGGCCGTCACACCTACACCTTTTACAACGGCTCCAAATTTCTTTGCATTCACAATAACCGTTACGGGCTTTCCAACCGTGTACCGATGAAGATCATTGATCGGCACCTGAAAATTGGCAGCGATTGGATTGGATTGTACGACGGTTACGACGATCGGACTTGCAGCAGAAACAAACTCCCCCTTCTTTCGGTGGACCAACGCGACTTGTCCCGAAATGGGTGTTCGGACTTCGCGGCGATTGAGTTGGATCTTCGTCAACGCGTACTTTTTTTTGTTTTCGATTGACCTTTCCTGACGAGTGAGCAGGATGGCTCTGGCGACATCGACCTCCATCTTTGCCCTTAGGATTTCTTTTTTCTGTGCAAATCCTTCTTTCGAGAGTCGTGTAAAGTGTTCCAGGATCGATTCCTTGGTTTTTAATTCCGACATGACACGATTGATTTCGCCTGTTGAGTTGCAAAGATGCTCGGCGATTTCAAGTTGCGCAAGTTGGATTTCGTTATCCAGTTGTCCAATCAAGGCATTGGCCTGAACGAAATCTCCTTCTTTAACATTGATTACCGAAAGCAAGCCCGTTTCGACTGCCGCGACCTCGACTTTTTCATTCGCTTCAGCGAAGCCCGGGATTTCTGACTGTGCAGCACAACCGATCGCCATGTAGGATCCAATGAGAATCGACAGAACGACGAATCGCGAAAAAGGCAAGTTTGTGGATGCGAGTGGATTCTCAGATGCAGAGCGGAGCATCAGTAATTCCTGATCGTAAAGGAGTAGTTCTTGAATATTTAGCAAGCTTTTCTCGCAAGCGGTTTTGCGAGGATGTACTCGTTGGCATGTTTCCATTGAAGCGGATTCCTGAAACGAGATTTCAATCACAGAACTGTAGCTTGGTGTTAGCCAGCGCCGGAACACGTGAATTCTTCGGATGGAATTCATCGTCGCGATCCATCAAGACCTTGACGGTTGTGATGATTAGATCAAAAAATCAGGTGTTTTTTGAGGTTGGCAATGTGAAGAAGAAAACTGTTAGAAGTGTAATGTGTCGAGGCTTATCGATCATTACACTGAGTTGTTAGATTCACTGGAAGTTTTAAATGCCGCATTCCCGACGCTAAATGTCAGCAATCGATCCTGTTCCCAGAAGCAACATGAGGAGTCGGTCGACACCCAAAGCGACCCCAGCGCAATCGGGTAATGGCTGGTGTTGCATCGAGGATGTGAGTTTGCTTCGTGTGGGCAATGATGGTTTGCCAGACGCTAACCGCTGTTTGTTGTTGGATTCAAGCCGACGAAGTTGCTCGTCTCCGTCACATAGTTCGTGGTATCCATTGGCTAGTTCGACGCCGTCAATATACAACTCGAACCTCTCGGCGACCTGGTATTTTGTTTCGTTGTCGTCGTAAACATTTCGCACCTTTGCTAATGCCGATTGCGACGAAGGCCAGTCATAAAGGATCGTTGCGCCGCCACCGCCCAATGTCCGGTCCACTCTTGAATCCATGAGCAATTGCAACCAAGAGTCACGATCGTCCGGATTAAGAGAAACGGGGATATCGATGCTGATTTTCTCTGAGAGGGATTTCAATTCTGGCGCCGTGGCAGTGTGCGGATTCAAATTGAAGTGGGCTTCAAATGCTTCCAAGTATGAAACTTTTTCAACTTTTCTTTTGGGGAAGAAGGTGGTGGAAAAATCCTCTAAAAATTGAATGCCGGCGGCGTAGTTATCTCCGACGCGATACCATTCAAGCATGGTGAATTCGGCGTTATGATGTGAACCAAATTCCGCATCCCGGTAAGCTGGAGTGATTTCAAAGATGGCGGTACAGCCCTCAAGAAGCAGCTGTTTCATCGCAAATTCGGGAGACGTTTGCAGGAAGATGTCTTCGCCACGACCGCTAACTCTTACCGAGATTGGATCGATATATTGATCGACCATTGTGTCCGGCAATAGCGTCGGTGTTTGGACCTCCAGGAAATTTCGGTCGTAGAAAAAAACACGGATTCTGCGAAGTATTTCGGATCGGTGCTTGATGCGTTCAAGAATCGTCATTGCTTGGAACGGTTGAGATTGAAGCCGCGAATGGGCAGGCGTTCGTTTTCGTCGACTCGCGATAACTCAGCGTTGAAAGATGCGTTTTGAATTGAGTTGGAATAGGGGTTCGGTATGGCCGAGGCATTGTTTGCAGACGTTGCACTAAAACCTCGCGGGAAACCCGGCTGGTTGGCGGGATTCTTAGGCATGTTTTGTTGAAATGCTCGCGGCTGCGCATTTGAACTGACAGCAGGATTTGATTGGGCTAAGCCTTGATAATAATTTATTTGGGGGGGAACATTTAAATTATTTTGACCTGTCAGTGGATTGGCATTCATCTGTCCGTTTGAGGTATCGCCATTAGCGAATCGTCCTTGTGGAAACGGAGCTGAATCGGCAACCGAGTTTTGATTGGTGTTCGGAATCGCTTGAGTTTGTTGTGCGATATCGATCACGCTAATGTTCTGCGGTCGGGGCATCTGCCACATGCCCGCGTACGTATCGTCGATGCTATTTGGAAGTATATTTGAAAGTTCGATCACAACCTTGCCGGCTTGTGGGGTATCGGTTCCGACTTCGATCTCGACCATTCGCGGAATGCTGGCCCCGATTTCTTTAAAGTATTGATGTTTACTGGCGGTGCTCGATGCGATTTTCACACCGTTTTTGTTGATCTCTTGCGCTACGACGACGCTGGACTTTGGATCAACGATGATTGATTTGATCATCACGCCAGAATTCGTCTGAAAGCGTGACTGGATTTCAAGATTGCCATCCGGACGTTGGAAAGGGCCCGTGTGCTCGGCCGTGGGGTCGAAATAAGCAAGTCCCAGCGAGTCGATCACCCATGCTGGTTCGATTGGCAACATTTGTTTCGCTTGGCTATTTTCATATTGGTCATGCTTTGCAAAGAGAACTGCGGGTGGTTGTCCCGGCATCGGGGTCTTGAGCCACACCCAAAACTCTTCTTCATTACTTCCGATATCGATGCCCGAACTGGTCATGTTGAGCAAGCCGACCTGCATTCGCATTCGGCTCGGTTGCTCAACCGAAAGGTCGCCTGAAAGCGTCGGCGTGCCAGTGGCACGAACATGAACCTTTGCCTGCATCGATTGGATCGCCTTGCTGTTCGCATTAACGGCTTGGATTATTTGTTCCTTTGTTACATCGCTGGCGAAAACTCGTGGAGGAGTAGCTCCGCGATAAAACGCATTCCGCAACCAAGCACATCCTGTGTTTAACAAGCAGCTACCGCAAATAAGCAGGCAAATCGACCACTTCGACAATGACGGAATCGAATACCCAACGAATGCAACAGCGGTGCAATGATTTTTCGAATTCGTCATAATCGCTTTGTTGGCTTTTGGGTTGTTACGGGGAAACGATTTGGTCAGGCTCAGATTCAGCTTCGTCGTCAATACCTTGTTCGAACGGTTCATCTGAGAACAGGAGATCGACAATTTCGGTTTGGATGTTTTCAATTTCTTCCGGTTCCGGCGTTGCGACTTCGACTTGGTAGCTGCTACCGCGTTTTGCACAGCTGACGCTCATCCATTCGATTCCAGATTCATCTGTGGTCGAATTCCCCAAGCGAAAAAGTCGTTTTTGAATCAGCAACAAGGCGAGCACATATTGTTCAACCGTTTTGTCTTCGATCGTTTGAAATCTCTCAAAGTAATCAATGATGACGTTGTCCGGTGCCCAAAAAAATTTGTTGGGATCCAATTCAGGAATTTGCGATTTCCACCAACTGATGCAATGATCGGGTGGCCCACCCCATTGAGTCGCAGCGATTTCCTTACGAATGATCTCACCTTCTTGGTCGACCAAAACGGAAAAGTATTTTTCGCCGGGCAAGAGTTCTCGTTCCGAAACCGAGCAGACGCGCGATCGCCGTTTAAACTCGAATTCAGACATAAATGTTATTTAGTTCCGCTTCTACCGAACCTGCGCCGCGCAGCGACCGTCGCTGTCATCAATCTCGCGAATGATACGAATATTGCATTTTGGACTCAAGATCGATGGTGCTAGCAGCCCAAAATCGGGCGGTCGTACAAAGACATGAGTTTTTTGGGCCACAATTAATCCAAAAGTTGATCAAGCTGATCAACCAATTCCGAAAATTGTTGCAAAGCAGAATTGACAGGTTCTGGTTGACGCATATCGACGCCTGCATCGCTAAGCAATTCAAGCGGCATCTTTGAACAGCCACCGCTTAGGAAATTGAGGTATTTCGAGAGTGCATCTTTCTCGTCGTTCAGTACTTTTCGGCTGAGTGCAATGGCTGCCGAAAGTCCAGTAGCGTACTGGTAAACATAAAATGCTCGATAAAAATGCGGAATGCGGAAGCATTCGAGAGAAAGTTGGTCGTCCAGTACAAACTCCGGGCCAAAGTAAGCCGCCAATAATTCGCGGTAATTTGCTTGGAAGCTCTCAACGGTGAGAGGTTCTCCAGCTTCGGCCATTTCATGTGTGGTCTTTTCGAACTCGGCAAACATCGTTTGACGGATAATCGTCGCGCGGATGTCATCGATCTGATTGTTGACAAAATAGGCTCGGTGACGGTCGTCTTTGGCATTCTCCATCAGGTGCTTGGCAAGCAATTGCTCATTGAAAGTGCTGGCAACTTCGGCAACGAAGATCGAATAGTTGTAGTATTCGTAAGGTTGATTCGCAGCTGAGTAATACGTATGCATCGAATGACCGGCTTCATGGGTCAATGTAAACACATCGTTTAGAACATCTGGTTTGTAATTCATCATAATGTACGGCTTTCCGTCATAAATGCCGTAGCTGAATGCCCCACTCTGTTTATTCCGATTGGGATATCGGTCACACCAACGACCTGTTAGGCCTTCTTTAAGCGTGGCGCAGTATTCGTCTCCCAGTGGTGCGAGAGAGTTGATCACAACCTCAGTTGCTTCAGCCCATGTGTGCTTCATTTCGATTTCATTGAGAATCGGCACGTATGTATCGTACTGATGGATGTCATCCAGTCCCATTTTTCGTCGTCGAAGGTCGTAGTATCGATGAACCGCTGGCAAGTTTTCACGCACGGCCGAGATCAAGTTATCGTAAACAGAATGTGGGACATCATCGCTAAACAATGCCGACGAAATTGCACTGTCGTAACCACGCACTCTTGCGTAATAAACGTCTCTTTGAATTGAGCCTTCCAGTGTTGCTGCCAATGTGTTTTCATGCGCGGCAAATTGCGCGTAGTATTGATTAAACGCATTTTTGCGAACCTCACGATTCGGTGATTTTAAGAACTGAGCAAACGTAGAATGAGACAATTCGATTGACTCACCTTTCTCATTTTCAACGTTGCCGAATTTAAGGTCGGCATCATTGAGCTTGCGAAAGGCATTTCCCGCAGCGCCCGCCATTTCGCCCTGCATGGCGATGATTTCTTCTTCGCGATTCGAAAGAGTATAAGGCTTGTATCGGATGATTCTTTCGATCATGAGTTTGAATTTTTCCAACGAAGGGTGCGTCAGAAATTCTGCGATCTTTTCTTCTTGAATTTCAAGAAGTTCCGGTCGAATAAAGCTTGCTGCCTCACTCGCCTTGGTTGCCACGTTTCTAAACCTTGCCAAAAAACCTTGGTACGTGCTGTTGGTTTGGTCTTCAGTCGTTTTCAGGTAGGCGTAATTCGATAATTTGTCACAGATACGCTCCAGGTCGCCGTCAAATTGCAGGCAGTCGGCGAGGACGTCCGGGCTGTCGGACAGGCGGCCTTTGAATGATTCATAGCGTTCCACCTGTGAAGCCAGCTTCTCAAGTGATGCTGTCCAATCGTCGTCGGTCTCGAAAAGGTAGGTAAGGTCCCAGGTGTCTTGTAGAGCGACTTCGTCACGATTCGGTAATTCAATCACATTTGCCATCAATTTCTTCTCCAATTTTCCCGACGAATACTATTTGTTTTAGACGCCTATCTTTCAAAAGATCGCCATCCCAAACAAGTCGTCTTCTGCGAATTGCCGTCCAAATCCGAATCGATCGGTCAAACAGGATCCCCCCTCAAGCTTCTTGCGGCGTTTTCGGCCTATGGTCTGCTTGGGAAATTAATCACGCTGATGCTGCGGAGTGATAGGTGAGGTAAAACTTATTGGATGGGGCGAAAATCTGAGTTGAATGCCAAGGTGCGTTACGGAATACGATCATGTTCAAGCGTGCGACCGATAAACGGTTTACGGCTGCGGTTTTGTTTGGAGTCGCAATTTACCGATTGGGATTCACTTTTGGGGAATTTAAACGGAACCAAGATCGGAAATTGACGTTCGCGCAAGGATATCACTCGGACTACCTAAAAACCTGAGAGAAGTGCAACAAGATGCTTCGAGACTGGAACGAGGGTTTGAATCCACTCTGCCAATAAGCAAACTTTGATCATCGAGGAACGCACCCCAAACGTTGATGCGGACAATGTCTTTCTCAATTAATCGTTTGGCTCCTTGCGTTTGGCTTCTTCCAGCATCTTTTCTGTGGTTTGCGGGTCAACTTCCTTGCAAATGTCAGAAAGTTGATCAGCGACATCGTAAAGTTCGTCCGCCCATTCGTCTGGATCCCGTTCTGGTGGACAGATTCTTGCGAACTCGTCAATCAGCAAAACCATTCTAAGTGCATGTCGAAAAATCATGCCCTCTTGTTTTTGTAGTTTCTTCGCGGTCACGTATTTATTGAAGTGACCAAATTCCAGGAGTTCGCCCACGCACCAAACGCTATTCGTTCTGACATCATGAACATTTGGAAACTCGTAATCAAAGAGTCTTCGTAGTTTTTCAGAGAGCGTTAAAACGAAGACGCGTTCTTCTTCAAATAGGGACCTCTTTTTGTCGTCGTCATCATCTTTCTGCTTGCCCACCAGTTCTTCTTGTGTTGCCAAGCCAAGACCAAGTAATTGCTCATCGAGTCGTTCGACTTGTAGGTTTCCCGGCGGCATTTCATCGTGTTTCGGAACGCGAATGCCCGGACCGACTGACATGGGCATTTCCAAAACGCTTTCGAAGGCTTGGATCCATTCTTCGCGATCCGCAATTCCCAACTGGTTGACCATGAATAGGCCATATAATGGATTGATAGCCCGAAGCTCACTCATGAATTCAGCACGCTCGGTAGGGTACGCAAATTCGGGACGAGGCAATGAAACATCGTCGGTTGTCTGGCGACCGTCCGGCATCATGTGGGTTTCATTTGCCGCGGCAATCTCAGATTCCGATTTGATGACCGGTTTGGGTTCAAGCTCGACGTAACCGGATCGCCACAAAGTCATCAACATCTCATCGAGTGCTTCTTGGGCTTTTTCGGCGCGTCCACTATCGAGTAAGCGTTTGCCGACCAGTTCGCGAATCGGTTTTACATCCGGCGAAATTTGCAGCATGTGCGCCAGCAACCGCCAGGGTAGGGGACCGTGGCTTGAAAGGTTCAGTGGCGGAGCATCCCGCAACTTTTCGAATTGCTGTTCAGTCCAGTATTGCTGATTTTCTCTTCGTTTGGGCATTTTTTTCTTCAATGCCTTTTTGGCTTTCAATAGCCCTGGATCTTTCGTGTCTGCCGGTATCTGAGCAAATTTTTCCTTCCAGCGATGAAGTTTGACATCGTCTTCGTGTGCTAGTGCGTAGACGTTTCCTTCGGTGTCAAATTGTGGACGACCTGCTCGCCCAAACATTTGATGTCCACTGCTCGAATCGACTACTTTCCGTTTCCCCGGCGGACCTTTCAGAATCGTCGGAAGCACAACACTACGTGCCGGCAAATTGATTCCTGCGGCCAACGTTTCGGTGCAAACGCATACCGAAAGTAACTTTTCTTGGAAAAGTTCTTCCACGATTCGACGGTACTTTGGAAGCACACCAGCGTGGTGGACGCCGACTGCCCGCATCAGTATTTGCTTTAGCTTCGGCCCAACGCCTTCGCTGAAATCGTATTCGGCTAATCGGTTGGCTATCGTTTTTTGTCGTTGGTCGTCAAGAAGTTTGCGTCCCTTTAATTGCTCGCCAACGGTCCAGCATTCCTCGCGATTGAAACAGAAGATCAAGGCGGGGGTTTTCCGCTCTTCAGGCGAGCCTTGCGCCATATCTTCAATGTGATCGGCCAAATGTTCGTCACCGATCCAGCGGAAAGTGAGCGGGATTTTTCGTTCTTTTCCTTCAACAAATGTCAGCGTCCGGTCGTGGCGATGTTTGAGCCAGTTGATGAATTCTCTGCCATTTCCGATTGTCGCAGACAGCAACATCGTTTTCACATTCTCAGGGAGTAACGCCAGTCCAAATTCCCAAACGATGCCGCGAGTCGGATCATTGAAGCTATGGAACTCGTCCATCACAACTGCCCAATCTTCGCTCAGATCAAATGCCTCGGAATCAAGTAAGCGATTCAGCAATATTTCGGCGACAACGACAAGGACTTTAGCCTGCCCGTTGACTTGTCGATTGCCTGTAACCAACCCAACGTCGTCTGCGCTGAACCCCCACTTAACGACTGACTCTCGTAGCTCTTCAAATTTTTGATCGGTTAGGGCGATTAAAGGCGTTGTGTAATAGACTCGTTTTCCTAAACGAAGTGCTTCATAGATTGCGGCTTCGGCAATCAGCGTTTTCCCTGTTCCAGTTGGGGCGCAAACGAGAACGCCTTGTTCGGAAGTGAACCACGACAGCATCGCTTCCTCTTGAACCGGATAGGGATCAAATGGAAGTAGCGAGAAATAGTCGTCGGCGATCTGATCACGAAGGTCTTGCGAAATTGGATCGATTGGAGAATCCGTTTGGAGAAAAAGGTTGAAGGGTAGGCGCGATCAGTCTGTCGAAAATGAGTAGTCAAAGTGATTACGCGATGGCTATCTTGTAATTCTTACAAAATAATAAATGTTTAATAGCCCGCGTTTTTGATGGTTTTTGCATTTGGAACGGCAGTTGCAACATAACTGTTTCGTCTTTTGATTAATCAGTGCGGTCACTTGCCGCCCAAGGAGGATAATGATGAAACGATCAATCAGGCCACGCCGGGAAACCAGTCGAAAAAAAGCTTCGAATTCGAAGCGGACAAAAAAGCCAATCAAGAAGATTGGTAATGCTGTGATGGAAATAGTGGGATTAATTTCATTGGCCTTCATCGCTTGGGTCTTATTTCAGGGCGGTGATTTACAAACAAGTGAATCTCGCGATAGCAAGACGCCGATCGAGCGGACGTTTTCGGAATCGATTGCTGCAGCCAAATCATGGAATCTTCAACGCTAAAACGTGACACCTCCAACATCATCCTATAAAAATTCAGCATGCAATCAGCAGAAACTGAATCGGAGTTGGGCTACAATCGTGGCAAGGGAATGTTTTTGTTTCGATTGTGTCCTTTGGTTTGGTAGTCCTGTGAAAACAACTTTAATTTTTGCTCTCACGTTTTTGTTCAGTCTGTTCGCCCAATGGGTTTCCGCCATTGACGAAACAAGGCCAAACATACTGTGGATCAGTTGCGAGGATATCAGTCCAAATCTTGGATGTTATGGCGATTCCTATGCCAGGACACCGAATCTGGATGCCTTGGCGAAACAAGGTGTTCGCTTTGATCGAGCCTTCACGCATTCCGGTGTTTGTGCGATTTTGAGAAGTGGTGTGATTACTGGAGTCTATCCAGTTTCTATTGGTTCGCAGCATATGCGAAGCCGAATCGTCACACCGCCCCATATCAAGTGTTTTCCCGAGTACCTTCGTGGAGTCGGTTATTACTGCACCAACCGGAGCAAGACAGATTATCAGTTCGAACCACCTTTCACGGCCTGGGATCGGCAAGGCAATAAGCATAACGATTGGCGCGGGCGAGCCGATGACCAGCCATTCTTCTCGGTGATCAATTTGACCGTTTGTCATGAAAGTCAAATTCGTCACGGCGAAGAACGCCATGCACAAATCAAAAAGAAACTTGCAGCAAATCAGATTCACGATCCGGATCAAGCTGCAGAAACTTTGCCTCCGTACATCCCCAACACGCCTGAAGCCCGAAAAAACTGGGCTTGGTATCACGATAATATTTCAGAGATGGATCGGCAGGTTGGTCAGATTCTTCAAAAACTGGAGGATGATGGATTAGCGGAAAACACGCTAGTTGTTTTTTGGTCCGATCATGGTCAGGGCATGCCACGCGGAAAGCGTTGGATTTACGATTCGGGTACCCACGTCCCTGTGATCATGCGGTGGCCCGGTAAGCTCGAAAAACAAAGCGTTCGAAAGGACATTGTGACGCTCATTGATTTGACCGCTACGACGTTATCTGTTGCTGGTGTCGAGCCGCCGGAATACACGCATGGTCGGGTTTTGATTGGAGAAAAGAAGGAGCCTGAACCAGATTATGTGTTTGCTCATCGTGATCGAATGGACGAATCTTATGAGTTACAGCGAAGTGCTCGGAGTCGCAACTTTCGTTACATCCGCAACTATGAGCCGGAAAAGACATATGCTCAGGGGATTGAATACATGGATAAGATGCCGGCCATGAAGCAATGGCGTCGTTTGCATGCGGAAGGGAAATTGACCGCGGCACAGGGGCATTGGTTTGCCAAACCGAAACCGATCGAAGAGTTGTACGACTGCGAAAACGACCCACACAATGTTCATAATCTTGCCAACGACCCGAACCATGCGAGTACGCTTTCCAAAATGCGAAAGGCGACCGAAGATTGGCAGATTGATGTTGGTGATCTTGGTATGATTTCTGAACCCGTCTTGATGGAACGGATTGAAAAGTTGCGGGTCAAGGTTGCAGCCCCGGAATTGAGGGTTGAGGCAAGTGATGATGGTTTGAGAATCGTGGCAGCCTCAGCAACTGAAGGTGCTTCGATTACCTATCGATCTCAAGCCAATGGAACATGGTCGCCGTGGATTCTATACTCGGAAGCAAACCGGCAGTTGCAAATTGGTTCTGACCTGATTGAAGTGAAAGCTTGCCGAATTGGATGTAAGGATAGTGCCACGGTCCGGAAGAAAATAAACTAGCCTTCGCGCCCAGGTCTTCTGAGTTCGATTGAGTCACGAATGGATCCCATTATTTATGGTCGAGAGTTTCCGTTGCGGAAAATCGTGTCTGGAGGTCAGACAGGGGTGGACCGTGCAGCGTTAGATGCAGCGATTTTTTTGGATATTGAACACGGTGGTTGGTGTCCAAGGGGACGCCGCTCCGAAGACGGCCCAATTGATTTGGTTTACAACCTGATTGAAACGAATGAATCCGATTATTCGGTACGGACGGAAAAGAATGTCATTGACTCCGATGGCACATTGATTTTACATTGCGGAAAAATCAGCGGTGGAACGCAACTGACGTTTAAATTGGCCAAGCGGCACCATCGACCTTGTTTGGCTCTTGATCTCGCAAACGAGGTCAAGCAAGTTGTTCACATCACGCGCGTTTGCGACTGGATCGTCCGTGAAAACGTACACGTCTTAAATGTGGCGGGGCCTCGCGAAAGTTCATCGCCCGGCATCACTCAACTTACCGAAGATTTCCTTGCTTCTGCATTTGCTTAAGCTTCGAGCCGGTTCTTGAGATAGAATTTCAACGTCCAAGACATAAGTGGTTTGGTTCATCGCTCTGGCAAACAAAGTGAGTTTCAGAGCCGCGGCTTTGAAGGCTTGCTTATTTTGCGATGGTTATCGTGAAATAGGGCTTTCATCAAATGCATTCTGTCGGAAAGATCTTCGACTATACTGAAGCAAAAAATATGAGGAAAAGATGCTACGATCGACCATGATTTGCACCAGTGTATTGTTTCTACTTGCCACGTCATTCACGGTGACAGCGGATGATTTTCAATATCTGCCAAAAGATTTGAAGGTCGATGAAAAAATTCCAACACCGAAATCCCATTTGGGTTTCCGCGTTGGAGAACGTCACCTTCAGCATCATCAACTGGTTTCCTATTTGCGGAAATTGGCAAGTGTATCGCCTCGAGTCTCACTAAAAGTTTATGCTTACACTCACGGTGGTCGACCATCGATCATGTTGACGATCTCATCGCCTGAGAATTTGAAACGGCTTTCCGAAATTCAAAAAACGCATCGTCAACTTACGAATCCGGCTAAATCGTCGGAAGTCGACGTTAAGAATTTACCCGCAGTCATCAACATGGGGTATGGAGTCCATGGTGATGAATCGAGTGCGTCGAATTCGTCGGCCGTAGTTGCCTATTATCTGGCCGCGGCGCAGGGGAAAGAAATCGACCGCATTTTGAAAAATTGCGTTGTGTTGATTGACCCCAGTCTAAACCCTGACGGTTTCAACCGGTTCGCGAGTTGGGCGAATGGGCACGTCGGGCGAATTCAGAATCCAGATCCCAATCATGCTGAACACAACCAGCCGTTTCCGGGTGGCCGGGTCAACTATTATTGGTTTGACTTGAATCGCGATTGGCTTCCTGTCCAACATCCCGAAAGTCGCGGTCGGCTTCAACAGTTTCATGCATGGAAACCAAACGTTGTTTTGGACTTTCATGAAATGGGAACCAATTCGACTTATTTTTTTCAACCTGGAATTCCGTCGCGGAACAATCCTCTGACGCCAAAAAAGAATTTCGAATTGACGACGGAAATGTCTCTCTACCATGCAAAGGCTCTCGATGAAATCGGCTCACTTTATATGACAGAAGAAGGCTTTGACGATTTTTACATGGGCAAAGGTTCGACCTATCCGGACCTTCACGGTTCGGTTGGCATTTTGTTTGAGCAAGCCAGTTCTCGTGGACACCGACAAGATAGCCCCAACGGGGAATTGACGTTTCCTTTTACGATTCGTAATCATGTGACAACTTCGCTATCGAGTTTGGCGGCGACTGTGGACATGAAGGATAAATTGAATGAGTTCAAACGTGATTTCTACGTCGAGTCACTTGAGCTATCGAAGCACGCTGAATTTAAGTTTTTAGAGTTTCGCAGCGATGGTGACGCAAGCCGATTGCGTTATTTTGCTGAGGTCCTGTTGCGTCATGACATCAATGTTTTTGAAAAAGTCGTTGACGGTCAAACCGTATTGGTCGTGCCTGCTCGACAACCCGAATACCGATTTCTCTTGTCATTGATCGAAAAGCGAACGAACTTTACCGAAAATGTTTTTTACGACGTTTCGACTTGGCATTTGCCCTCGGCGTTTGGCGTTCAAATGTCGTCTTTTGATGGTGAATTCCTATCGGTTGGAATGAAACGATTGACGCTTGATTCGGTCACCAAAGCGCCAGAGAAGAAACAGGTCGCCGATGCACTCGCCTATTTCGTTGACTGGCGATCTTACGATGCGGCTGAGTTGGTGGGGCAGCTTTTGCAGTCCGGTATCAAAGTTCGTATCGCTAAAAAAGCGTTCACGATTTCGACACAGGGAAAACAGGTCAAGATGCCGCATGGGACCGTTCTTATTCCTGTCGGAATCCAGAAAGAAAAGCTGCCAAAAATTAAGGAATTGCTCGGGAACACTGCGGTTCCGATTCGTGCCACTCAAACCGGTTTGACGCCGGGTGGAATTGATCTTGGAAGTCGGCAATTTGCAGCCATCGATTGTCCCAAGGTTGCGATGTTGATTGGAAGTGGCGTCAGCCGATACGAGGCTGGCGAAGTTTGGCATCTTTTCGATACCCGTTTGAAAATGCCAATTTCCATGTTGGACACTGCGAACTTTGGCCGTGTCAATTTGACGAGATACAACACTGTCGTATTGGTCAGTGGTGGTTATCAAAGTTTAAACGTTGCGAGTGTTGAAAAGCTGAGGACTTGGGTTGCTAATGGCGGCAATTTGATACTGATTGGATCTTCGGTCAGTTGGGCGAGAGCGAACGGAGTGGCGAATATTGAATTTGTGACAAGCCAAGTTGCTGGGGAGGAGTCCCTGTCGGATCTCGTTAAGAATTCATCGACGAAAATGACGAAGAAAGAAACTCCGATTCAGCTTCCGTTTGATACGGCGAGAAGCACCGCGGCGCTTAAACTAATTAGCGGTGCGATCTTTGAGACAACGGTCGATAACACGCATCCAATTGGATATGGATTTACTGAAAAGACGCTTCCCGTTTTTCGAAACAACAAAGTCATCGTCAAACCGTCAACCAACCCGTATTCCAATCCGGTTGTTTACACTGGGGATCCGCAGGTTGCCGGTTATTGCTCTGCGGAAAATGTCGATTTGCTTCGGAATTCCGCCGGTGTCATTGCGACAAGTTCAGGACGCGGAACGGTAATCATCATTCCACAGAATCCGAACTTTCGAGCGTTTTGGTATGGAAGCAATCGGATCATGTTCAACGCGATTTTCTTTGGCGGCCTTTCGAATTAGGTACGGGGCGCCCCTTTTCAGAGGAAAGCACAAGCTATTCCGCGTTGTCGGTAGCATGGTTTCTCGGCAGCAAGGCTTCTCGGTCGACATATTTTGATCGAGGATGAGAAAGCAAGGGATTTGGGATTTGTTACGAATTGAATTCGAAAACCCATTCTGTATTTGTTTGGCTGTCGTGATTGGCGGTATAAACCGTATAAGTTCACGCTCGCATGATTTTTTCTGATTTCGTTTGACCTATCGTGTCAGTCGCTGCGCCGATGATTTGTGTGCTCGTTAATGTTTGATCACGATTCACCAACGAAAAGAATCAGGGAAGAAAATGCGAAATTCGAAATTGATTTATCATGTTGTGATTTATTCGCCCAGTCGAATGGCTTTTTTACGCGAGGATATTTGCCAATCGTTGTTTGACAGCGTCGGTGACTTCATTCGTAATTCCGGGAACTCGATCGTGGAAATTGGCGGTTGTTCCGAGCACCTTCATGTATTGCTGGAAACCAATTCGTTTACACCAATTCACGACCTGTTGGAAAATATCCGTTTGCAAGCGGTTCGTTGGTTGCACCATCAAATCGTGTTCAGCGATGAAGAGGACCTTGATTTGGATATCGGATTTTTTACGGTCAGCTATTCGATGCTGGATAAAGTTCGCCGATTTATTGTTGACCAACCACGGCACCATGAAACTGCATCGTTTGAAGATGAATACCTTGAGTTACTGGATAAGCATTGTGTGACGTATGAAGAAGAAAGCCTCTGGTCCGTTCATCAACCGTAGTTGGTCAGAAGGTTACGTCTTGTTTTCAGAATGGGGCGTCGTGTCGCACCGTTTGCACGTCAGCTATCGGTACGTGTCGCCGCCAATCATCTGTGCGGTTCGATCTGTTTCAGTTGTGGGTGATGGTCTTGCCATGCCAAAGCCGGGGATTTGGGCCGGGAGTTTTGTACGATTCGAGTTCTGAGATCCGCCAATTTGCCTTCGTTGACTCGCGAGAGAGGAGTTTGAAACCGTGGCACTGGAAAGCGGTTGAGAATTCTTTTTGTTTGAACTGGTGCGTTCAGAAGCCAAGGGCATCACGAAAGATTCAGTCATCGAATTGCTTTTGGAAATTGTTTCGCTAACTGGATTCATCATCATGCCGTTTGGATCGGTCGAATCCGAGAACACGATCTGCTTGTTTTCCAGGAGTGTTCCTTTTTCCAAATGCACGTTGCGAAGAGCGAGCACGTATTCAATCTTGGATCGAAAAAGCTGAGTTTGAGCATCAAGGACTCGGCGTTGTGCCTCGAGCACGAGGTTAATTGGAGCCTTCTTCAAGGCGTTGGTTTTCTCGACAGCTTTCAGTTGGTCAAGCGCGCCTTGCAAGCGGTTGTATTGAAGTTCATATACGGTGAATGACCGTTTGAGGTCTTGCACCGCATCGCTTAGGTCATTGACGATTTGGCGTCTCTGTTCGTGGAGGATTTGTTTTTCACGAGTCAATTTCTGGTTGATGTTTTGAATTGCAGAATACGCTTGGCGAAATCCGAAAGGCATATTGAATTCGAAACCAGCTTGCCACTCTTGATGATCACCATCGACCAAGTCGTTCCATGCACCAATTGGAAACGTTGGAGAGCTTCCCGCCAAATCTTTTCCGAATCCGCGAAAGCGATAGCGTCCGACAACATCAAACTGCGGCAATGCTGAATTTTTTGCAGCGAGCAATTGTAAATTGAGCTCTTCAATTCTCTTGCTACGTATTTTTAACTCGCCGCGGTTCGATTCGGCATCCGCAACGAGATTGTCCCAATCGAACGAATAAGAAACGATTAATGGCTCATCATTCGTCATAAGCAATTCGTTGCCATTGACATCGATACCCATAATCCTTCGAAGTCTTCGTTCAGCGATTCGGACTCCAGGTGTAGGTCGAAATGTGCCCCCCGTGCTGCCGTTTCGAGTTCGAGTCGCGTCAGTTTTGCGACCATACATCGCGTCTTGAACGTCAGATTCGAATCGGAAGTATTGTTCCCGTGCTTGTCCTTCTTTATCGGCCTCGCCCCCTTCTTTTTTGGCATTGGACAACGTTTTAATCACTTGCCAGCTTTTCAGGGCATTATCGCGAGCGGCTTTTTTGGCTTCTAAATCGCGATATGCGTAATACAAATCCCAGTAGGCATTTTCAACATTGCTGACCAGATCTCGGACGGCAATTTTGAACTGCGTCGCGCTGACATCGGTCCGAAGCATGGCGACTCGAATCCCATTGAACTCACCGACAGATGCCCCCGGTCCAGCGATCCGATTGATCCCTGCTCCAAGTCCTCGAAGCAATGGTTGTCTTGCTTCGCCTTCTAGAATTTGGGACCAACTGCTACTCGGGTTCCCAAAGCGGTTGCCGATCGCATTGTTAAAGTCATAATCGCTGATTGAACGGAGCGACAGTAAAGTCCCGTACGCCGTTTTCTTGTCGATACTGTTTCGAAAGCTTCCAAGGTCCTGCAAAACCGTACCGTTGGTTCCCAGGAACTGATTGTTAACATCGCGGTCATTCTTCTCGAAAAATAGGCTACTGGAAAATGTCGCGTCAAACTGCGAAATGGCCGCTTCTTCGCCGAATATCGGGTCGGAATGCGTAATCGCTGGGTTGTAGATGGATTGGATTGCATCGGGGCCCGTTAAAATGCTACCTCCCAACTCGCGAATGACTTCCGAGTTTTCGACGGCCATACGAATCGCTTCATCCAAACTCACTGGCAAATAGTTGCCGTTGGGAAGATCCATCGGCCCGTTGGATTGAATTGTGATTTGACCGGAGGTTACTGCATTTGCATTGGCAAATTCTGTTGTTTCTAACCGGTCGCTGGATTGCATTATTGTGTCTTGCGGGGAAACTTTCCGCGGTCTTTGGGAATCGGTCGGCTCTTGCTCCAACTTCTGCATAAATGAAACGGCGACATTTTTTCCACCGATTGGGATTCGATTCGATTCTTTCTCAATAAAATTCTGCTCCAAGACTAAATCTTGAGTGTTGGTGGGAAATTCACTTTTGATTTTTGTACCGTGGTTTGTGAATCCTTGTCTGCTCGAGGTATCGCTGAACACATTTGCCCTTGTGGAAGCGATGTTGTGTAACGCCGACGAATTTTGCTCGGGTTCGTCGTGGTTATCTGCGTTCATCGAGCCAGCGTTCATCGAGCCAGCGATCGCCGAGTCGGCGTGCGCCGAGTCTTGGTTTGTCAAACCTCGACGCCATGAGGCATCGCTGAATCCATCTGCTTTTTCAGAAGCGTTGCTGCGTAACCCCGATGATTTTTGCACGAGCTTGTCGTTTTGATTTGCGTACGTTTTCGCTTCGCTTGCCTGGTAGGCTGAGTCGTTGCCGGGGATGTTTTCAAAGAGCGATCGGTGAGACGCTGAATAAGACTTCGTATCGGCTGGGCCGCTCTTGGTTGACGTGCAACCGATTATTGAAACGAGGCATGCCAAAATAGGGGGCGTCATTAACAAGCAATAGAATTTGCTTTGTCGAAAGCGCATACCATCTTGAAAGGCTAAAGGAATCGCTGTTATTGAATTGACAATTGTCATAATCAATTGGGATGATCGGAAAAGAACGCTTATACACATTGAGGATCAGCTTTGTCAATAAAATCGGGATAACCAGAGCACCTCTGAATCTTTTTCATTCCAAACCCTCTATATTGCCCAGCCGATGCATTGGCCGGCCTATTCTCAAGTATCAAATAGGCGGATCGTCGTTTTCGCCTGTTTTTGCTTCACAATTTGTTGGTTTTCCTCACAATAGATTGCGATGCCGTAAGATTTAAACGTTACGCAAATTGCTAGCAAACGTATCTTGATGATTCAGCCAGCCGAAAACTCGAACGCAAATGATTTGATTGACCAGATCGATCGGTTGTTGGATGAGTTGACCAAGCTGGCATCGGCTGCGGAAAAATCACATCGGCCACGCCATGATTTTTACAGGCAACTACTTGGTTTGGTCGGAGAAGTTGTGGATGCGGATTCAGGTTCGGTGTTCCAGCTGGTCCGTCGGTCCATCGAGCCCATTGAGACAACCGGTGTCATCGATCCGATTCGTGATGTCATAAGGTCGCTTTATACGCATGACACCAGTTGGTGTGATTCGTTTTTTGAACGGAATGAATCGATAATGGTGGATGGAACCTCCAACGCCTGCGACTCGACCGTTCTGCTTTATCCAGTCGATTCGCAGCAGCAGAAGATGATTCTGGCGGTTGCGTGGTCTGAAAAAATTAGTGCCTCATCCCGTGTTCTATTCCAAGGCTTGTTTGACGCCGTCGCCGAGATTTTATCGGACTTTGAAAACAAACTTGCAATCGGTTTGTTTTCAAAAAAACACAAGTTTTTTGGGAAGTTGCATCAATTCGCAAATTCGCTGTCAGAGTCGGTCGATCTAAATGAGACCGCGATTACGGTCGCGAACTTTGGGCGAAGCCTGTTTTCCGCACAACGTGTAGTAGTGCTGGAGTGCAAGCGACGAGGCAATCGAGTTTTGGCGGTTTCCAACGCTGCAACTGTAAACCGTCGCACTGATGAAGTCTTGGCGATCGAATCCGTTGTGAACGAAATCGACCGGAAATTTGACGGAAAAATTTTCTGTTCGACGGACCAGTCAAATGCTTTAGAATTGGTTAACCAGTACATCGAAAAATCGAATTCGCATTCATCTGGAGCGTCCGGAAGGTGCGTTTCGATCATTCGTTTAGAAACACAAACGGAAAGTTCAGCGGCTAAGTTTTCGAGCAACGATCGCCAAATAGATGGCTCCTTTTTCTTGTTTATAGAGCAAGACATTGTTGAATTTGACAAGAGCCGTTTATTTGAAACGGTAGAACTCATCGAACCACAGGTCGCTTTCTCGTTACAAAATGCTCGTGAGGTTTCGCGTATTCCGTTCCGTCGGACCTTGACCGGTATTCGGGATTATGGACTGGGATTTGTGGGGTCCTGGGCGAAAATGTTGGCGTTTGCCATCGTTGTGTTTCTCATAGCGGCCATGTTTGTTTTCGAGCGTAGGATTGTGGTCTATGCTGCTGGTGAGCTTGTTCCAGAATCAACGCGACTCGTGTTTGCTCCGGAGGAGGGGCTGTTGGTTCGTCTCTTGGTTGTCGATGGGCAGGCTGTCTCAAAAGGTGAATCGCTCGCTGAATTTGAGTCGAAGAGTCTTGATCTGTTGCTCCAAACAGAAGTTGACGAAATTGATACCCAGACGAAATTGCTCAAATCGCTTGAACTGGCGTTCGCTGCCGCTGAGGTTAATGAATCGGCAACCAGTCAAATCGACTCGATTACCCTGAGTGGTGAAATAAAATCGGTTGAAAAACGAATCGAACATCACAATATGCGATTGACGCAACTGCTAAATCGTAAAGAGTCTTTAAGCATCAAGAGCCCAATCGATGGAATTGTGGTTGCTTGGAATGCAAGTGAGACGTTAGACGGTCGGCCGATGAAGAAGGGTGACCCTATCATGAAAATTGTCGGTGAAAGTAACATCTGGTTTGCCGATATTCATGTCGACAACATGGATGTTGAGCATCTTTTCGAAGGCGGTAAGCTGTCGCCAGCGATTCATGCGAATGTAGTCGTTGCAACGAAGCCAAGCATTTCTTATTCGGCCAAGGTTGACTCGGTAGCAGAGTCGGTTGTTTTTGATTCAATAACAAGTCGGCACACCGTAACATTTCGTTTGTTGATTGAAAAAAGCGATTCACCGGATTTCAAAACGGGCGCATCAGTGAATGCCAAATTCAAAGGCCAAAACGCCTCGGTATTTTACTCGTGGTTCTATCGCGGGGTTCGCCAATTGCAGTATCAGTATTTTTAAACTGGAAATCATGAAAAGACACCCAACAAGAATTGTACTGCTTGTTTCGATGCTGTTGCCTGCATCTTTTATTTCATTTGGCTCGAGCGTATCGGCAACGGATGAAATCGAGGCGACTCGTGCATTAATCAAGGTCGTCGATACGACAAATATTCCCGCGGAAAAAGAAGGCGTCCTTCGTTCCGTGGAAATCAAGATTGGCGATCTTGTTCAGAAAGGGCAGCGTGTTGCACAAATTGATGATCGCGACGCACAGATGAAATATGAAAAGGTCGCGGTCGAGCATGAAATTGCCGAGCGCGCATCTCGCGACGATACCATTGTCAAGTTTGCCGAAAAGTCGCATGCAGTGAGTCAAACAGAATTGCTACGTGCCACTGAAGCAAATGACGAAATTGAGTTAGCGGTTTCTGAAACGGAAATCGATCGCTTGAAGCTCATTGTTGAAAAAAGCACGCTTGAAATCGAAAAAGCAGAAATCGATTTTGAAGTTAATAAGTTGACCGAAAAGTTGCGTCGAATTGAAAAAGAGCAGATTCAAAATGATTTGTCGAAATTTCAAATCAAGACGCCCACCGATGGATTGGTGGTTAGGGTAGAAAAGCAAATCGGTGAGTGGGTAAAGCCAGGCGAAACAATTGCTCGAATCGTCCAGATCAATGTGTTGAGAGTTGAAGGACAAATACCGGTCGAGCAAGCCAGTCTCAAACTAAAAGGGGCTGATGTAATCGTGACGCTCTCCCCCAATTCAACGGACGATTCCAAACCCAAGATACAGAAAAAAGGCAAAGTAATCTTCGTTTCGTTGGAGGCCAACCCAGTGGAAAAACGAGTTAAAATCGTTGCCGAAATCGATAACTCAGATTTGGCGTTTCGGCCTGGTTTGCCTGTAAAGATGGTTGTGCAATTCGACAAATCATTGGATTGAAAATGGACTTGCCGAACATCACGCCAAAAATCCGCGGCGATCTCTTGTTTTTTGAACGCCCAATGGGTGATGAACAAGGTTGGATCGTAAAAGATCCAATTCAACGCAATTATTATTGGTTCAACCAATTTCAAAGCTGGTTACTGAAGCGTTTCGATGGAATAAGAACCCTTGTCGATGTCAAACGTGAGTTCGAAAAGGAGTTTGCGCCATCTGTTATCTCGGAAAAGGATCTCGTCGGCTTCTTGGTTCAGTCCTCCAATGATCAGTTGCTGGTTGAAAACGTATCTGGTGGGAGGCTAAAAGCTAGGCGGACAAGTGAACCCAAAAGTTTATTCGCTCGCTTGCAAGGTGTTTTTTCGATCCGCTTGCCGGCGATTAATTTGAAGAAACCCCTCGACGTCGCTGAGTCTGTTTTTAGTTTTCTGTTTTCGAAAATCGCGTTCGTTGTTTTTTTTATTGCTTTTTTTTATGCCATTGCATTGTTATTTCAAAATGCCGGGGTCGCTTGGAATGATTTGCAAATTGCTTTTCAGACACCGCGTTTCGCCATTGGTTTTTTGATTGCAATTTCGATTACAAAAATTTTTCACGAATTTGGGCATGCCGTCGCTTGCAGAAGAATGGGAGCAAGTTGCAATGAAGGCGGTTTGATGTTGTTGTTTTTCGCGCCTTGTTTGTACTGCGACGTGTCCGATGCGCGAATTATTGAGAAAACATCGAAGCGAACAATAGTAATGTTAGGAGGTGTGTACTTCGAGTTGATCTTGGCAACGATTGCAGTCTTGCTTTGGGCGAATTGCGATTCATTGCTGATGCGAAACTTTCTTTTGAACATTTCCATCGTCGCGTCGATTTCTACGATTTTGGTCAACCTCAATCCGTTGATGAAATTTGATGGATACTATGTTTTTTCTGAAGTGGTCGGAATTCAGAATTTGTCCGGAAAGTCGCAATTAGCGGTTCGGAATTTTTTTCGGTCACTGATGTTTCAGATTCCGAAATCCAATATTTCTAAGTCGCGAACCATTCTTGGTTATGGGTTTGCGTCAAAGGTATACCGAGGTTTTGTTTATTTGGGGTTCTTTTGGTTTTCGTATTCGATTTCGGAACAGCTTGGGATCTCGGCGGTTGTGGTCGGCTTTGGTTTGCTCTGCTGCGTTGCGTTTGCCGCAGCGTTGGTAAATCAAAGTGTCAAAACGATTGCGCAAGATCGGAGCAAGTTTTCGTGGAGACCGGTCCGATCCATTCTTTTGGCCGCCCTAATGGTTTCGTTTTTGGTTGTTTTCTTTTTCGTAAAGATTCCCTCGTACATTTATTGCGATGCTGAGATACGTTGTGATGGACAATTGATTGCGGCACCAGAAAGCGGCGTTTTGGTATGGACAACGGAAACCGATAAAAGCCTCGCCAAAGAGGAGGTAATCGCGATTTTGAAAGATGACGATCTCTCACTGGCAAGTTTGGATGTGATGAACCGAGTGACGCAGATTGAATCTTCACTGGCGACGTTGAGTATTAAGGCCTCCTTCCAACCAAGTATTGCATCAAAAATTCCAGAGTTGACTGCCAAGTTGGCAGCGGCGAAGAAACAAAAACTGAAAATAGATCGACGCATCTCTGATTTTAGTATTCGAGCGCCTTATGCGGGGCGAATTGTTGGCGTTCCAGATGCTGAGGAATCAAATAGTCTTGACAATTCAAATTCGCTACAAGGTTTTCTGTTGGACCGGAAGCAGTTGGGACGGCGAGTTTTGGCAGGTGACAATGTCTGTTTCCTTGCCCGAGAAAATGTCCAAAAGAAGATTACGATTTTTGTGAATGAAAAAAAGTTTGATCAGGTTCAGATTGGGCAACAAGTGTGGATTCGACCTAGCGGTTCGATCGGTACGGTCTTGAATTGCCGTGTGACCGGGCGGCAATCGCAGGCCTTACGATCGAGTCGGATGCCAAATGATAGTGCATCAGAAAACGCAAAACAGTTTTTTGTTTCTGCCAAATTGGAAGCAACTGACAGCGAGGATCGGTCGACGGGAGAATTAAGCACCGGTGAGATGATGAACAGCTATTTGCATCGATCGCCGGCAAAGGCTCGAATTCTTGCAAGTAAAAAAACGCCTTTCCAGATAGTGCTTCGTATGATGGCCGAGGCGTTTCAGTTCACCACGATTCGATAGAATGGTTCAGTCACAAAAAGCTAAATAATCGAGGCTGGATCCGCTATCCGACGATCTGGAAACGAGTTTGCGTTTTGACGATCGCTTGGTCATCCGGAAAAGTGTGAAATGCTTTGACTTCAAACGATTTTTCGCGGGCCACGGTATGTAAGTAGCTGATTCCACCTATTGGAATTCGGCCGCTTGAGTCGAATGAATGCATAATTCCATGCTGCTGTGAGCTTTTTGATAGCTCATTTTGCAATCGCCAGAACATTTCGGGAGCGATTTTTTCGATTTGAAATTCCGAGTGATAATTCACGGTACCGCGAGTTTTGTTGGACTCTTGGTAGCCTCCGTTGAATGGCATGGAGTCAATCAGTCGGCTGGTTGGAAGGGGGTGCTGTGAAGATGCAGTTACTTCAGTAATCTTCGTCAGGTCGTTTTCGAAGTAAAACACATGACCCGAATTGGTAATCTCAAGTTTGACAAAATAGTTTGATCGCAGAACCTCAAATTTTTTATGAGTTTCAAAGAGCTCCGGATGCAATGCCCGCCCGAACAAAGTCAATGAAAGTTCGGCGATTTTTGGACGGACGGAAAGCACTTGAAAAGGTGGCCTCTTCTGAAGGTGAAATTCGGTTTGAAATTCTGTTTTGAAACAACGAAAGCTGTCGTTGCTCTCATTATGCTGGCGTCCATTCGTACCGGATTGGATGATTATGCGAATTGGTCCAAAAATTCCAATACCGATTCCGGCTGTAACGTTACCCTCATTATACGTTTCGAAATCAAATGAACAAACATGTGGAATTCTGTGCCAAAAATAAGCTATCTTTCAGGGAAAGCTTGTGTGCGAATTTATGAGCACGTCACGCATCAACACTTCGCTGCCCATTTATCAAACTTTAACTGCAGGTGTTTTGTGATGGGTTTAAAGGAGACGTTGAGTTTCGAACTGCAATCGAAACCGACTAAACGGAGTATTGGTGCTGTCGCGTCGATTGAAATGGGCGACGTTAGTGAAAGAAAATCGGGCGACGAAGTTTGCAAAGAATTTTACGAAAACGTGATCGCCAAGGTGCAGGCGGTAGGAGGTGACGTGAAAGAAGTTGTTTTAGACAGTGAGATTGGACCAGACGACGATCCGACACAAGAGTTTGTCGCTTCACAGATTCCAGAATCTCCTAACCAAGATGCCAACCACGAATTAGATTCGTTTATCTTAATGGAAGATGATTTGCCATTTACTTTAGACGAAATGTGCAACACCGAAACTGCAATTGAGGAAGATCTAGGTACTGTCAAAGACACGATTGCCTTTGTTAATGACCCGCTTGAAGGGAGGTCGCTAGATCATTTTTATTTGCAAAACCGAATTGGTAGCGGCGGGATGGCACGCGTTTATTTGGCGAATGATAGGCTTTTGAAGAGAAACGTCGCGATCAAGGTTATTCAGAATCGTAAATACGTTACGGACGAACACCTGGCGAATTTATTAATGGCTGAAGCGGTCGCGCAGGCTCAATTGAATCACCCGAACATTGTTTCCATTCATTACGTTGGAAAAATCGAAGGAATGCCTTTTCTGGCGATGGAGTATGTGCCGGGCCGGTCTCTAGCGCACCGATTGGAACGCGGCGGCATTCCTGTTTCGGAAGCGGTTGCGTTTGCACTCCAAATCATTGATGCCCTTCAGCATGCCGATTCACACGATTTGGTGCACGGCGATATCAAGCCAGCAAACTTGCTAATTGACAGCCAAAATCATATCAAGCTTTCAGATTTTGGGTTGGCACGTCAGGTTAGCAAAGCTCAGTCGCAAATTAAGAGTTTGGTCGGAACGCCAACACACATGGCTCCCGAGCTTTTTGACAAGCGCCCCGTCGATAAGCAAACCGATTTGTATGCGCTTGGCGTCACCATGTTTCAGATGGTGTTCAATCGTTATCCGTATGAGTTGGTCGGGGAAACAGCAGAAGAGATCAAACTGGCGTTGAATGCTGCGAAAATACAGATGCCGGGCACTTGGCCTGAAGACATCCCCGTTTCGTTGCGAATTATCTTGACACGATTGCTGGAAAAAGACCGAGCCAATCGGTATCGATCTCTTGAAGAATTGAAGTACGATCTCGAAACAGAATTCGGGGCAAAAACCGCTCCCGCAAAAACAGGAATCCGTTGCGTTGCCATGGGGATTGATTTCGCGATTTACGCTGGTGCGTCCATCCCATTTTTTCATCAACTTGATCAGCTATTGCGCTCCGGTGATTCGAAAAGTGTTTTTACGGAATGGATCAGCTGTTTTTCTTTATTGATCTTCCCATTTTATTTCCTAATGATTTCTGTAATGCTGCGGCGAACTGTCGGTCAGGTCGCGACGCAGACCAAAACGATTAGCATTGAAACAATCGCTGTGCCGATTTCACTTTTTTTTCGTCGAGAGGTTGTCCGCACGTTTCCGATTTGGGGAGCACTTAGTGCTGTTGCCATCTCCCAACCGATCCAAGTTCCTGCAATATTGGCGTTCAGTTGTTTCGTTGCAGCGATGGCCGTAGCCAGTTGGCTGCGATATCGGTCTAAAACGAAATTGAATTACGATCAGCGATTCGGCACAACAGAAATAGTTTCCGGCTGACCGGAATCCCGTCGGCAATCCATTTAGAAGCGATGGCTAAAAGTGATTGATGAGCCATCTCGGCGTGCAGGTCGGCTGCTGAATCCGCCGTGATAGTGTCCCGGTGGACAGTATCTGGGCGAATAATATCTGGGCGAATAGTGTCGCGGCGAATAGTATTGCGGCGCAGGTCGGAATCTAACTGGAGGGCCATAGAAATGTTCTTCAACAATCACTCCTTGGACTGGGGCTGGTATCGCAACGCGATCGATATTTGCCGTTTGCATCGCTTGAATGACCCGATCGGAAACTCCAGCGTTTTTCAGCGTGATAAGATCGGCTGAGGTTGGTATTGCGATGACTCCGTTGGTTTGAATCTGAGTCATAATCACATCGTCCCCCAGTCCAGTGCGAGACATTCCAATGACGTCTGCGAGCCCCAATTGTGAAGAGCGGACCGAATTGGCATAGGCGTTTGCTTGATTCTGTTGGTCGATATTGGATCCAATATTCGACCCGGATAACGCACCGATGGCCCCACCGATCAAAGCGCCCGCACCTGCTTCACCGTTGTTCGCACCAATGATGGCGCCAACTGGTGCACCGATCATCCCTCCTACCAAGGCTCCGTTTTGAGCGTATGGACCGCTTGCACAACCAAGTGATGAAATTATTGAAAAGCCGATCAAGAGAAAAAGAATTAGACGCATCTCTACCTCAGAAAAATGGTGGGGCGAGATGATCTCAATTATTAACAGCCAGGTCAATGCAGGTTTCTGGTGGCTGGGTAAATTCCTGACCTCGGATGCGGAGTGCCTTCTGGCGATTTCATTCGCAAATTTACGATAGTCGAAAGCGAGAGAGTGAAACGATTGTCCCAATGGTTTCACTCTGCGGTCGGTGCTCAAAATGGGCCGCTATCGTTTTGTTTTGGGCCGCTTTACTACCCGAAAAACTGCGAAATTAAAATCAGTCTCGGCTATTTGGCATCAATGGTTTTTGATTCGATTTCATTCGATCCCTCGGTGATTACGATTTCGGCGTTGGCTTTAACGCCTTCGACCGTCTGAATCTTACCGGTTGGCCAGCGGATGGTGATTTCATCAACTGATTCTGTCTGTCCTAGGCCAATCACCAGCTCGCAAGGGCCGCTGCCCATGAATCCATTGGCAGGAAATAGATCACGCACAATCTTCTTGCCACCCGAAGATAGAGTTAGCCTTGAACCAATTCCCTGCTTGTTGCTTTCCGTGCCACGCAATCGGATTTTGAGTGAGTTTTGAACTGGTCTGTTATTTCTGAAAAGTCGCATTGGACCACCGCCGACGTTCCCAACCAGCAGGTCTTCATCACCGTCGTTATCGTAATCCATTGCAACAGCAGTGCGGGAATCCGAATCAATATCGCATGCCGATGCAAATGAAGCATTGACGAAGTCTAGATTTCCCGCATTCAGGTAAAGGCGGTTTCGTTCGTAGGCACTCAGATTGTCTCCGTTTTCGGGCATTTTAAAGGGGTTGTCGACCCAGAATTCCCCATTCTCGACATCCAGTTCAGCAAGCTGGTCGTTTGAGATTTGTGCTTTTCGGTCTAACGGCTGTGTCACGACAGCCCGCCAAAGGCACGTTCATCCGTCCGGTTTTTCACGATCGAAACTCATAAACCCAGTAGTCGCATAAATATCCAGCAGGCCATCACCGTCGACATCCATGAAAGTTGGCCCGAACGCCCAGCCTACATCGTGAATCAGGTTTTTCTCACCAATTTCCTTGAACGGTCCATCGTCGCTTCGTGTGTAAAGTCGGTTGCCTGCACATGAGCCTTGTATCTGAGGGTAAATTCCCTCCGGGTAATCGTCATCGCTGACTTGCCCAATGATCCGACGTCCCATTTTGGAATACATGTTGGCGACGTAGATTTCGGTTTTTCCGTCATTGTTCAAGTCACCCGTCGAAACTCCCATGCTCGTTGAGTATCCTTCGGCCTGAGACTCCGCCGAAATGTCTTCAAAGGTCCCATCCCCTTTGTTTCTCAGCAAAACATTTTTTCCAAAATCGTTCGCTATATAAAGATCTGGAAACGCGTCATCATCGTAAAAAAACCAGTTTGCCGCGTGCGTGTGTCGTTTACCGCCACCCGCGTTGGCGACCTTGGTTACGTTTTTAAACTTTCCGTTGCCGATGTTTTTCCAAAGCTGGTTCTCGTAACCGGTGTTCGTTTCATTCACCCATTGTTCTGGAACGTTGGCCCCCTGTGGTCGAACGGCGGGCGATTGATAAAGCATATAGATGTCTAACAATCCATCGCAATCATAATCCGCGATATTAATTCCCATACACTCCCGTTGGAACTGGAGGTTCGATTCAAAAGTGACGTCAGTGAACTCAAGGCCCCGATTGTTGTGATAAAGTTTGTTGCCCAAAATTAAATCGGGATAACCATCGTTGTCATAATCCAGCCAAGCGCACCCAAAGCTGGATCCCACTTTGATCGCGCCTTCGATTGGAATGACGTTTCTCTCTGCAGCAGTCTCCAAATATCGGTTTCCGCGGCTGTGCTGCATGAGAATCGGGTACGCCAGATTTGATGCGATCGCAATATCCAATTCACCGTCCAAGTCGTAATCTTCTACCGCGTACTGAAACCAATACTGTTCGGTGAACTCCAGGTCCAGCTTCCAGTTATCCAGCAATGGCACTTCGTGCAACAGTGTTGCCTCGGTGACTTCTTCCATGAGATAACGGTCGCTGTGCCGCCATATCTCTTTTTCGACATTCCATTCAGCAATGACAGGATGAGATGTAAGTTCGGCTTTGTTGCGGATTTCGAAGACCACCGCTTGTTCTGATTCGAACTGCTGTGGATGTTTTTCGGAGTCTTCGCCGACGACATCGATGAGAACCTTGCAGCTCCAAATGGGCTGGTCATCAATCGGGCGTTTTATTTTCAAAACCCGAAATTTTAATTGGCTGATCGATTCAAATTTCTTGGAGATTTCGACAAGGTATTCCGCAAGATTTACTGGTTTCTCCAATTTGCTTGTCTCTGCGTTAGATTCATCGAACGTTCGCGATTTTTCGGAAACGACCGACGCCGTCTTGGTTTTCCAGTCTTTCGATTTAATGACTTTTCCAGCGAATTCGGGTAGAAGGAAGTCTGTCAATCGTGCGACATTTTTTGCCTTGAAAGCAGACTTCCATTCCTTTCCAAAGACTCGCTCAATTTCAAATGTGATGTGTTCGGATTGGTGAATGAATTCCTGCTTTTTTTCGTCAAGCGCCGCTTCAGCATATTCCTTCATTCGTTGTTCGGCGTTTGATGAGACTACCGGATTTGAGTCAAGCCGACCAACATTTCCTTTTTTTTCCGACTTCGAATTCTGAGTACATCCCAAGTTGATAATGCACGAACTGAAAATGCACAGGCCCGCGACCCTGAACGCGCAAGATAGAAAACGGTGATGTTTCATTAGATCGAAGGTCGTGCTGGAACGAGAAATTGGTTTCATTTTGCCTGGTATATCAAATCAAACGGTTCATTTGATGCAATGAATTCAGAAAATGCTGAAATCGGGGCGCATGATCTAAATACGCAGTGAGGCGTCGTGAAGTTCGCGGAATCATCAGACGGGTTAAAGAACCTCAAAATCAGATAACAGTTTTTTCTGAGGAGGTCGTCGTTGCGTTGTCGTCCGAAATCGACGAGCGTTTCTGAAAGTGCGGTTTGGCAATTTTTTCATGCTGAGGAACAGTTTGCCATTCAACGCCCATCATCAAGCTGTTGATTCCAGAACCAATACCGAGCAAAGCCGTTTTGTCGCCGGTCTGAATAAAGCCTTGCTCAAGACCAATTGCCAATGTTGTTGGAAGTGCCGCGGAGCCCGTGTTTCCCAGCCAGTCCACCGTCATAAAATCGATGTCCGAAGAAATGCCTAATGACTCCAACATGATTTTTCGATGAGTTGTACCAACCTGATGACAAAACGACTTGTCAATCTCCGTCAAGCTCCAGCCTGAATCGGCGAGGAAGTTTTTAAAGGTTAGTCGGCCCGTCTCGATCCCTTCTCGCATTAACGTCTCAGAGTCGGTCGTCATGATCGGGGCCATTCCGTCCGCGGCTGCTTCATCTTTCCCGCTATGACAAAGATCATGGTATTTCGTGTTGGCGTAGGTCGTGGCGTTGTGGATTAGGTTACCGGTTTGACTCACCGACTTGTGTGTCAAAAGCACAGCACAACTTGCAGACCCAATCGTCAAGGAAGCGATCGCCATCTTGATCGAACTGCGAGTCAATTTTTCGTCACGGTTAAGGGCATCAATCGTCGTTTCGACAAGTTGTCGGCTTCCTTCGGTGCCCACAACCAGCGCCGCCTCAACCTGTCCCAGCTCGATCATGTTTGCAGCTTGAAGCATGCCGTTGAGAATCCCAAGGCATGCATTCGACGTATCGTAAATGGTGCAATCGTTCCGAAGCTGAACTCCGTGGTGAACACGACAAGCCGTGGCGGGTTCAAGATGATCACGGCAAACCGATCCGTGAATCAATGCTCCGATCTTGTCCCGCTCAATTCCAGATTTTTCTATTGCCTTGTTGCAACTTTTGATGCTGATTTCACTTGGAAGTGTTCCCGGTTCCCAAAAACGTCTCTCGCGGACACCGGTAATCAATTCAAGCCTACCGGGCGGCAACCTCAAACGTTGATAGAGCGGTGCGAGGCGCGATTCAATTTCGTCTGATGTGACGATTTCATCGGGAAGGACGTATCCGAAGGATTCGAGACAAACGTTTTGGAATTGCATGAGCTTCCGGTGGCGAAAGATTAGCCAGTTATTGGAAAAATCGACGCCTTAGTTTATCAAACCGACATCGGTTTGGTAATTGGTGATTTTTAGATACTTGCTTTAAAAGAGAGAAGAATTGGTCGTCGGGTGATCGGGGTCGTATTGCCGCCAGAGGCGAGGGCTTTGACTGGGGAGTACAGCGAATTGTTAAGCCGCGTTCGCGTATCGAACTTTTATCGTGCCGAGGCGATGGCTTGTTTACGGCAAATTTCGGTGATCGATTCTTCGTCTTTAAGGTGTCTCGCTTCGATGCCCTCAGCGATCAAGGGTCCGCTGTTCCTGGCGAAATCTTCGATATCAAAACAGTTAATTATCGCGGAAACGGCAAATCCTTGTTGCTTCAATGCGGTAAGCGCTATGACTTCGACGTCAGTTACTTTTGACAAGATGGCAATTACTGTCGCATCGCGTGGTAAGCGGTCGGCCGATTCAGCGATTAATCGAGCCAAATCAAGGCCGCTTGTTTTTTCCAGCCGCGCAAGTGCTTCGAAAATTTGTTGAAGTTGCTCAACACCACGTCGGGTTTCCACAATGACGGGCCGCAAGCGGTTGCTTTCTGAATGCATTTCAGCAGATGCTTTTGCTTCATTTCTGGTTCGCGAGTCTCCGACCCATCCTTCTGTTCTTATTCGGTCAGCAGCGTCACGTCCGTTTGATATCAGCCCGACCTGCTGATTCATGTTGTAGACTGTGTTCGCAATGCTTGCGGCGCAGGTTATCGCGAGTTCGCTGCGAAATGGTTCATGTTTTCGCGGGAATGCCTTTCGATGAAAGTCAACCAATATCGTTGCGCCGATCACGGTGGAGGGTTCAAAGACTTTGCTTTGCAATTCCCCAGTCCGAGCAGTTGCTTTCCAGTTGATCCGATTCATTGAATCGCCGCGCTGGTATTCACGTACTCCGGCAATCCGTGTTGGATCCTCAAAAATTCGGTAGGTCATCGTGACTTCGCCGATCGGTCTGCGAGAGGCAACATCGTATCCGGACAGTGGAACTGGTTTGGGTAGCACTAGAAGATAGCTCGGTTTGCTCAGAACCTTGAAACGCCGATGCAATCCGAATAGATCGCCGGTTTCGAGAACAAGCGGGCCAATCTGGAAGTAACCGCGTCGATTGCATTCGAGTTGATACAGTAGCTTTTGTTCTTTTTTTCCGTTGATTTTCATAACCGCAACCCGATTGCCATGTACACCCAGTTTCGGCGGTTTGTAAATTGTCGCTTCGTGCGGGAGGAGGTCCTCGACCAGCAGCCACACAACAGGGATTGAGCTTTGGTTTTTGATGGTCAGCATGACCGGAACCATGTCGCCGATTTCTGCCGTTTCTTGTTTACAATCACGTTCGGCAACTAAATTGTCAGCCCATTGTCTCGATAGCCATCGGCTGAGAAGGGTAATGCCGGCAACAGCATAAATCGCATAAAGCAGCAATGTCATCTTGAATAGCAACGCGAGGACAAGGCCAATCAGTCCTGCGAAAATCCAGATCATTTTGCGTTCCGGTTAATTGGTTTCGTGCTGGGTTAAGAATCAAAATCTATTTTGTTCGATTTCGTCGTTGCGGCCTTTGCCGTGGTTCCAGCCCTTGAATCACTGGTGAATGTTAAGCCGTCAAAATCGGAACGGCGATCTGTGAGAGAATTGAATCAACAACGCTTGATGCGGTGATTTTGCGAAGCCGACTTTCTGGACGTAAAATCATACGGTGAGTTAGGACGGGTGCCGCGATTCGTTTGATATCGTCCGGCTGGACAAAGTTTCGACCACGAACTGCGGCCATGGCTTGTGCTGTTCGAAAGAGAGCAATAGACGCACGCGGACTGCCACCCAGACTGAGGTCGTCATGCAATCGAGTGTCATGCACAATTTGCAAAATATATTTGCGGACCTTGGGGTCGACATGGACTGAACGAATCAGTTGCTGGCATTTTACGATCTCATCAGGAGTCACAACTGAGGAAATTTGGTCCACTGGGTGACCAGCCTGCAACATTTCAAGCATCTGAAACTCTTCGTCCATCGTCGGATAGCCAAGGCTAAATTTCATCAGGAATCGATCGAGTTGTGCTTCAGGGAGCGGAAAGGTCCCTTCTTGATCAACGGGGTTTTGAGTGGCAATCACGACGAAGGGTGGATTCAGTTGGTAGGTTGTTCCATCGACGGTGATCCTTGCTTCGCCCATCGCTTCGAGTAGTGCAGCTTGGGTTCGTGGCGTCGTGCGATTGATTTCGTCCGCAAGAACAATGTTTCCAAAAAGTGGCCCAGCGCGAAATTCAAATTCACCGCTTTT
>CAJQQR010000152.1 GCA_905480545.1 uncultured Pirellulaceae bacterium | reverse complement strand
GAGGCGTTTGGCCTTCACGGAGGCATTTTTGAAATTCTTTTCCAAGTGTTTTAATCTGTTCAAGCTCTGGCTTGCTCAAGCTCATTGATGGATGTCCGTTAAATCGGTAATTTGCTGTTCAGATGATCGGGGTTCTAAAATTCATTGCTCCCAAAACGATCGTGGTTGGATAGACCGCACCGGCGCGCGAAATGGTATGGAAATGATCGTTTCATCCGGCTTTTCGCGGGAATTAACGGGCATTGCCGGCTCGGGGCTTGCGGTGTCTAGCGGTGATCGTTGTTCGACACACATGATAAATTTGGGCATCGATTGCGAGGTTCAATTCACAAGATGTTGTGACCTGTGCTTTCGTATTCTGTTTTTGCCTGAATGGATAGCGTTCTGCCGATATAAGCGTGCATGCTTGTTTTGGTTTCACGTTTCATTTTGGTCTCCCGTTTGAGCAACCGACATGTCCGGATGTTCGCCAAGTCAACGGATCTGCTAAAAAATCAGACTGGTTTGGAACGCAGTCATCAGCCAACACCTAATACCCATCACCCAATGCCCGACCCCGCGCTCCTTCACGCCAAAAAAGTTTTCGATTTTTCCGCGAGTCCGAGAATCGTGAGGAAAATATGGACGGCTTCAGAGAGATTCCCGGGTGCACTGCTGCGATCGGTGAGAATTGATCAGCTGTTTGCAGTTAAAGACGATTGGGGAATGCTGCGATCGGGTTGAATCGCCGAAGGAACAGGGGCGTTCACCTGCAACGCAAAATAAAAGTCCTTTCGGTTGCCGGAACGAAGAGTTTAGGGCAGATTTGTCTGGCTTTATTTGCCTGATTTTCTATGCAAAAACGAAATGGGGCATGACATGCAAGGTGCGACACAATGCAATTTCGTCGTTTTCAGAATGGTAACGGGCGTTCAGCCGTTCGACTCAACGACTAAAAGTGTTAAACTGACATGGCTGCTTCTGAAACAAGCAACAATGGAAACTTGTAAGCTTGGAAACTGCCGAATCATCCATGCGTGTCCGTTGATATTCTTTTTAGAGTATTCCTCGGGCGTTTTTGAGCGTCAATTCATGGGTTTGACCAAAATCCGTGCAGCATTGAATGAAATTTGAGCGATTTTCCCCTCAGTCAATAATATGATCGAATTAACTTCCACTTTTTGGTACGTTCTCTGGACGGTAATGTCGTGTGCGTTTCTGAGTGCGTGGATCTTTATCGTCGTGGGTTGCAGTAAAATCGATGCGAATTCGGAATCGGACTCTGCTTCTAACGAGTAAGTCGCCTTGAATTCTGATATTGTTTCTTTCATGATTCGCCTCTCGTTTAGAGGGTCTTCTTCCGAGATCAGCGGCGTGTTCTTATCTTCATTTGGTCGTCTCCATTGAACGAATATCAAACCGACTTGGGCGACCCAAGTTTATTATGTGATCCGACATATCACACACTGCTGCAATCACTGAATCAAAAATACAAGGTGCTAACGGAGGAGGTTTCGTTCGGCGAATTAGAGTTTTTCTTTACAAAAGTCGCGGAGCCGAATGATGTGGCGCTGGACCTTGATGAGAACGGAGAATTGCTTTGGCAGCCCTATTGGGCAGAAGATTGGGAGAGTTCTCGCGCTCTATGCTGGTTGCTGTTGGAGCATGATATCGCTGGACAGCGAGTTCTGGATTTGGGATGCGGGCTGGGCTTAACCGGTGCGGTCGCGGCGAGCCAGCAGGCAAAAGTTTGCCTAGTCGATAATGCAAAACCGGCATTGGCATTTTCCGAGATCAATTGTTGGAAATGGAAAGCGGAATGTCAGTTTGATGTTGTCGACTGGAAATCGAATGAGTCCAAAATTGGTGAGTTTGACTTGATCGTAGGCGCCGAAATAATTTACGATGACGAAGACTGGCCATTTCTTTCGGAGTTTTGGAAGCGGCATTTAAAGACGACGGGACGTGTGATGCTTTGCGATCCCTACCGGAAAACGGGTCGCGAGTTTAGAAGCTGGATTCTAAAACACGGATGGTCAGCCGTTTTTCGAGATAAGAAAATCCCCGATTTTGAACGCCCGGTCAATGTTGTCGAATTGCAGAAGCGGTAGGGGGATCGTGAATTCCGTTTCATTTCTCGCTCGAAATTCTATGCGACGAACCAGACGTGCGATTGAAGTTCCGCTTTTTTTAACCTCAGAAATTCTAAGATCTGTTCACGAGCTCCGACAGCTCCGACGGCGACAACCAGTGGCGTTTGCAGGTCGAATTTGATCGTGTCAAATGATAACACTTTAGTGCCATGAATTGTTTTGCCAATTTTACGCTGATTGACTTCGTATACGTGTCTTACGTCGATCCCCTCGGCAAGCAGCCATCGCATCCAGTGCTTGCCTGTTTTTCCGGCGCCCCACAGGTCGACTTCGGAAACCTTGTTAAGCGGTCCCAATCGCAGATGCTTTTTACGACATAAATCAAACGCTTCAGGCGAATAGCTTTGGTGTGTTCTAGTTAAACGATCGCCGTGATCGAACCAATCAAACAAGTACTCTGGAACCTTTCCGAATTTCATTCCGTTTGATATCGCTTTGAGGAAAAGCTCGTAGTCCTCGGGCAAATCATTGTCTTCGAAGCCAATTTTAAAGTAGCTTCGCTTTGCCAGAATGGTCGGATTGACCAGTGGGAATTCCACAAATCGCAACATTGAGATTTGGGACGCTAAGAGAGTCTCGTGGTTGATCCAGTCCTCATATCGTTTCATCGAGAGTGGGCAGTGAGCAGATTCATTGCAAATCTTGATTTGGCACCCAACGACGTCGAGATCAAATTTTTGCAAGTACTCAATTTGTTTTTGGAACTTTGTTGGATGCGCAAAATCGTCTGCGTCCATCCTGACCACCAAGTCGGATGTTGACTGTTGTAAAGCAAAGTTCGCGGTTTTCGCCACGCCGTGGTGATCGTTCGAGAATACTTTCAATCTAGAATCTGAATATCGAGAGAGTTCTTCAAGCGTTGCGTCTGACGAACCGTCGTCCACGACGATCAAATCAAAGTCGGAAAACGATTGGCCAAGTATCGAATTGATGGATCGATTTATTGTTTTGGCGGCATTATACGCCGGAAGGATCACGGATAATTTCGGCATGTCGGCTTATCCGCGTTTCGGTCAAAATGGTTTTTGGATTTTTGTCATCGCATTTTATGAGACTATTTTTTCGTCCATTCATTTCCGCAATCGGGAAGGTTTGTTGAGTCTCTTGAGTAGAAGTATGCGTAGACCGACTGCGGAATTTTAGCTTTCAGGTTTTTAGCTTTCCAATTGAAGGATTTAATTTGGATTTGATCAAATCGATAGAGGCCATTGTCAATGTCTTCAACCAAATCAAGTTCCCGCAAACAGTCGGAATCAATACGATAAATTTCCCCATGAATCGCTTGTGGTACACGAGAGTCACACAGATTCCTAACATCTATCAGGCCCGGATAAGCACCGCAGTCGACCAATCCGTAAATGGGGTGAGTAACAGCGGTGCCCATAAATTCTTGGTCCCGCAAATACGCCGAGCGGCAGAAGCCACGTTTTAACGTACCGTAAACGAAAACCGTTAACATTGTTATTTGCAGATGTTTTGTTTGGCTAAAGTCAATCGGGTTGAATCACTACCGGCGACCCGCGGCAACAATGCTCCAATCCAGTCGGATCGAACGCCGAGGAAGTGGCAAATCAAACCGTTTGATCAAGTCGATTTGTCGTAACTCGTGCCGGCCTCGTTTCGTTGCCCGGTTCCGCTGGTAATGTCTAGTTCAATTCAAATACGCCTTCGATTTCAACCGTGATGTTGCCTGGCAATGAACCCATGCCGATTGCACTACGGGTTCCCACACCAGCATCGTCGCCGAAAACGTCGCGGAACAATTCGCTGCATCCGTTGATCACGGCCGGATGATTTACAAAATCAGCTGACGAGTTAACCATGCCCAATAACTTAACGACGCGTTTGATTTTTCCAAGATCGCCAAGGTGCCCCTTAAGAGTCGCCAGAATGGCCAAGCCGGTTTGGCGGGCGGCATCGTAACCGTACTGCTGATCAACATCGTCACCGACCCGCCCGGTGATCAAAGTTCCATCGCTTTTGAGCGGTCCATGTCCTGAAAAGTAGCACATGTTATCAATAATGAGACAGGGCTTATAAACGCCTGCAGGTTTGGGTGCTGGTGGTAATTCTAATTGTGCTACGTTCTCTTCCGCCGACATGAGTTTCTTTCTGTTTTGAATGCTATTTTTAAGACTAGAGTTAACGAATGTTTGTAAATTTGCGTTTTTTCACTACACCATTTTTAACCGCTTTTACCGCAAATTGAAGCGGGTCAAGCAACTGACTCAACGCATTGAGGCCCCTTCGATCCAATTTTGCGTTTTTTCGAAAAATTTCGGTCCCCAAGAGGTCGCCACGGCGTTTACCTTAGTTAGCCGCGAATCAACATTGTTTTGCGGTCACATCATCCCAATCATCAAAGATTTAGAAATAAACCATGAACAAAAAAATGCATTCTCCGGCAATAAGAGTTCGGATGACGAAAACTCTGTTTTCATCTGGCTTGATGGTATTGTCGATCTTGTGCCTTCAATCGAACGCGTATGGGCAAGTTGAAAATGACAAGCCGACCAATCGCAATCAGCAAACCAAACGCGGTAAGGCCGGAAACACGGATCGCAGAGCCAATCCCGTCAACATGATGCGTTTTTTGGACAAAGATAAGGATGGCAAAATGAGTAAGGCGGAGGCGCCCGCACGAATGGCCGGGCGATTCGATCAGATCGATGCCAATGGAGATGGGTTTATTGACCAAACTGAACTTCAAAAAGTTTTCGCCAACCGGGGTAACCAGGCAAGCCGGGGAAAAAGCGATTCCTCCAGTGGCAAGTCTGCGAGCGGCAAGCCCGCCCCCCGCAGCCTGAATAATGGTGCGATGGGGCGATTTGATATCGCGAAACTTTTCAAGGAAATGGACAAAGACGGCGATGGGAACTTAGATCCTTCAGAGCAACAGGCCATCATTGAACGCGTCAAGGGAATGCAAGCACGTATGCGTGAAGCGATGGGGAATCGTGGTGGCTTCGGTCAAAAAGGTTCAGCCGATCGCATGAAAAAAGCGGCTGAAAATCGCTATGCCATTCCAAAAACCGAACCTGTCAAACCAAAACGTCCTGGAATGGGTTCGTAATCGAATTGTCGATATAGCGTGTCAATGCAAATGATTTTTATGTTGCCCAAGAGCAGTTCGCTAATTTTCAAGCAAGCGGCGATATTCTGTCCGCTGAAAATCAATCAATAATGAGTCACCCCATGAGATTTTACCGCCAGAAAATTGATTTTGCCGCTGGCCTGCTCTCTTTCGTCAGTCTCTTATCGCTGAATGCGATCGCCTTGAGCGGGCAGGATGAAGGCATTTCAGACGAGAAGATTTCGAAAGAGCATGTCGACTTTTTCGAATCGAAAATTCGACCCGTTCTCGTCAAGAATTGCTACGGTTGCCATTCGGCGAAAACGGGAAAAGCTCGTGGTGGCCTGATGCTCGATACCAAAGACGGGATCCGCGCGGGCGGCGATTCGGGTGAAGGGGTTTTGCCGGGAGACGTTGGTGAGGGAACGATTCTGAGCGCGATTAACTATGAGGATTGGGAAATGCCACCGGGGCGTCCGCTGGCGAACCATGAGATTGATGACATCAGAGCATGGATTGCGATGGGGGCACCTGACCCGCGGGTGACGAAAATTGGCAAAATTAACTCAACAATCACCGACAGGGATATTGAAGCAGCTAAGAATGATTTTTGGGCTTATCAATCACCCAAAATGCCGGATGTCCCTGTTGCTTCCGATGCAAAGTGGCCCCGGAATTCGATTGACAGGTTCGTGCTTGAAAAACTTACGGAAAACGAATTGACGCCTACGGTCGATACGGATGCAGAAACCTTCTTGCGGCGGATTTGTGTCGACCTCGTTGGTCTTCCGCCATCATTGGAACAACTGAAGTGGTTTTCGGAGGCGTGGAAAAAAGATAAAGACCGAGCGATTCAATATGTAACCCAAAGCTTGTTGGATAGCGACCGATTTGGTGAACGTTGGGGGCGACATTGGTTAGATGTCGCAAGATATGCGGAGTCATCCGGCAAAGAACTGAACTCAACGTTTGAGAATGCTTGGCGTTATCGCGACTATGTGATTGACGCTTTCAACAACGATAAACCCTACGACGAATTTATTCGAGAACAAATTGCCGGAGACCTGATACCAGTCAAAACGGATGAGGAATGGTCTGAGCATTTGATTGCGACCGGTTTTCTGGCTCTGGGTCCAAAAACACTGTCTGAACAGAACCCGCGACAATTTACGGCGGATTTGATCGATGAACAAATCGACACAACGACCCGCGTGGTACTGGGGATGTCGGTTGCGTGTGCCCGCTGTCACGACCACAAATTTGACCCTATTCCGCAAACCGATTACTACGCGATGGCAGGGATCTTTCAGAGTACGAAAACGTATTTTGGTACCGCGTCCCTGGGGCGAAATCGACGACCGACTTCATTGATTGAACTGCCGGTTGCCGATCCGGACCCGAAAGCAAAAGCGATTTCCAGATCCGAGATCGCAAAAATGAAAAAAGAACGCGATGAATTGGAGCAGGAGTATATCACAGCGCAACGCAACCGAAGGCTTGCGGCACGCGGTCAGCTATTCATCGATGGAAAGAAAGTGAGTGCAAACGATCCGCGAATTAGCTTTCAGAAGATTGGACGGACAAGTGCACAAATTGCTCAGTTGGATTCAAAGATGAAGTCGGTGGACAACAATGGAAAGCCAGCAAGCTATTGTATGGGCGTTCAAACGGCGGATTCGCCCGTAAATTCAAGGCTCTTGATTCGAGGTGAGTTGAGCAAGCCGGCGCAGGAAATTCCCCGTGGGTTGGTTCAAGTTCTCTCTCATAAAGAACAAAAAATTGGTCGTCGTTCGAGTGGTCGTTTGGAATTGGCAAATTGGATGACCGAAAAGGCTAATCCACTAACCGCTCGGGTTATGGTCAACCGGATTTGGCAGCATTTGTTTGGCGAAGGTATTGTTTCGACGCCGGAAAACTTTGGCGCGACCGGGCAATTGCCGACGCACCCTGAGTTGCTCGATTACCTGGCCGCAGACTTCCTGGCCAACGGATCATCGGTGAAGCATCTGGTGCGGCAGATTGTGATGTCCGCGACTTACCGGCAATCAGCCGACGCGGATGCCGGGAAACTGGCGAAGGATCGGGGAAACGATTTCCTGTCTCGTATGAATCGGCGACGGCTGAGTGCCGAAATGCTGCGCGACAGCGCGCTGGCAGTGACCGGTGAGCTGGAATTGCGTGGCGGTAAGTCTACCCGGATCAGTGATCCGGAGAATTTTCGCCGCACGCTCTATGGTCGGGTAAGTCGAAAGGAA
>CAJQQR010000151.1 GCA_905480545.1 uncultured Pirellulaceae bacterium | reverse complement strand
TCGTGCTCAATATCAGCAACTTTGGAGTGAGTCTCAACAAGCAATTGAAGGATTGGAAATTAAAATCCAAACCGATCGTATATATCAGCAAGCTGATGCTACAGGGTTCCTAGAAAACCGCACCCAACTGACTTCATTGCTGGATAGCGGAAATTACGCTGAGGCAATTCAAGCGTTAGAACGTACCAACCAGTCCGCCGTTGAATTCGAGCGAGCGGTTCTTGCCGAGGCTCCCGATGGATTTGAACGGTATCAACAACTTTGGAGCGAATACCGTCAAACGATTGACGGATTGAAGGACAAAATCCAAACGAATTCTTTATACGATGAGTTAGATGCTACAGTGTTCCAAGGACACGACACCCACCTGACTTCGTTGCTGGATAACGGAAATTACGCTGACGCGATACTGGAATTGGGACATACATACCGGGCAGCCGTTGATATCGAGAGGCAAAAACTTGAGAGAGACGCCAAGTTACGGGCCGATCAAGCAGCGACTCGTCCGCAGCAGGAAGCGAACGGGGAAAATCCTGATCAGGAAAAGATCCAAATTTACGCCCGAAACTTTGCCATCGGTCTGGAAGCTGAGAATTTCGAAATCCCTGCGCTCAACGTCGAAGCTTTTGTGATCGTTGATAGTTTTGTCAAGGATCTCCTCGACCGCAATGAGTATGGCTATTCATGGATCAACGTTCGAGAAGAGTGCAATAATTCGGTTGAGAGCAGCAGAGCTATTTTTGCTGAAACCATTAGAGAAATCGACGAGAATTGGGCAAATCTCTCTGAAGTCGAACAGCTGGCCAAAGCGATGGAAGTCGAGGACGTGTTAGCATTTTACGGAACAGTTGTTGAGGAAAATCTCAAGCAAGTTGTTGCTGATTTCTGGGCAGGGATGATCAGTCGCCAAAAATTCCTGAAGGACTTTAAATTCGAATGCAAAGTTGATATTGGTTTCAGCACCCTCACCATAGCAACCGGATCTGCAGCTATTGCCTTAAGTTTTGGCACAGCTGCTATCACAGCAGTGGCAATTGCAAAAGCCGTTGTCGATATCGCCGTGGTTGCTAACAAACTTTGTCGATCTGCCGAATCAATGGAAGGTCATCTTTACTCGAATCTGGTACAAATTGAGGAGCTTTGTGTCCAAAGGAGAACGGCAAAAGAAGAGGGGCGAAGTCAAACGGCCTCGAAGACTGCGCAAGCAGCCAAGGAAGCTGCGACGACGGCAATAGGGCAAATTTCGTCTCTGATGATGACTACTGTCTCAAGGACTAAAAAAGAGGCAAAGGAATATTATGGCAAGCTGAGTTTGATGGAGGTTAAAGCCGGCGAGTTGTATAAGAAGATTCAGGAAGCCGCCAGCACTTTCTCCAACGTATCCGATGCGGAAAACAATGAAACAGTAACAACCGCACGTCTAAAATTTGAGGACATGGCAGCAGAATTCGAGAAATTCAATCGCAATTTACGGCAAAAAATAGAATTTGGCCAATTGGCATTGGATGTATGCAATGAAGCAACGCGTGAAGATTACGTTCCCAGTATCACCAAACCGGGTACCAGTGGCGTCGCGGCGTTGCTGGGCCTTTATGCTCTAGCTGGTGTGATTATCTTTGCAGCCACGGGAGGCACGGTGAACATCTCGCCGCTTTAACAAAAGATGCATGGAAATGGGGCAGATCATACCCACTGATAGTCATGGAAAAACTCTGCTAGTCAGATTTTCCCTGCAAAGAATTGCCAGAACATCATGGCGTGAGTGTATCTCGGTATTTGGACCGAGTACGAGTTCTGGTGAAACCATCGCATCCGGTGGGTGGATTACAAAGAAGCAAGCGTGCGACGTTGTGAGCAATTTTGTTCGCGGTTTTCGTCGCAGGACGGGAATGACACCCAGTGCTTTAACAAGCCCAGTGCTTTAACAAAGCCAAACGCTCGGCTGATAGAATGGAAAACATGAACGTCAGGCATACGCATTTACTTTTCGACGATGGGATCCCGAACCAACGTTGGCTGCCCATCCTGGGCTGCCAGCGCGTCGGCGTAAAGGGTGCGTTGCCAGGCAAGGCGAAGATCATAGGCACATTCTGCGATTGATTTACAGCACGAAGCTTTGCAAGGTTCGATTAAGGTTCAGTTCAATAACTACATCATGATAAGTGAGTTTACGAAGATGAAGTCGCGTGCAGCGTTTGGTTTGTTCATCGCCGTCGAACTGATGGTCGCCGGCTCCGCAAGGGCAGACGAACGCATCAAGCCAAGTTTGTGTTCCAAGAGCCAGCCTGCCGATGCAGCGGCGCAGGACAGCATTTCAAAAGACGCCATCGTCTTCCTCATCGCCGGCCAATCCAACGCTGGCGGCGTCGCCGCGTTCTCGCCGGAGAGCAACGAGAAGGCAGGCATGCAGCAGAAACATCCGACGATCCCCGGCTCAACCGCGAAGGAAGTCGGCATCCCAACTTCCGCTGACGCCTACCCTAAAAGCTACATCTGGGGAGAAGGCGGTTTTGAGCGACTGACTCCCGGCAAGAACCTGAAGGGCGGATACCGTGACCCCGGGCGTCACGGCATCGAGCTACCCATGGCGATGCTGCTGGAGAGGGCGTATCCGCAGGCCGACAAATTCATCATCAAGCACGGCCCCGGAGGGCACAACTTGCACACCCATTGGAAGGCGGGCGTCGGGCCAGATTACAAGATCTTCAAAACGCAGCTCGACGGCTCCATGGCCGATCTGAAGAAACGTTACAAGAACGTTCGGACCGTCGGGCTCTACTGGGATCAAGGCGAGTCCGACCGACCGAAGGCGCAGGACTACTCGAAGAACCTGCGGGCGGTCTTTGCCGCGTTCCGCGCGGACACCGGCATCGCGAACCTTCCGATCTTTGTTAGGAAGCACCTCTTTCAACAAGGCGACGAGAGCTTCGTGCCCATACTCCATGCACAGGTCGAAGTCACCGAGAAAGATCCCAACGCTCATTTGCTCGACCTCGATCTCGGTTCCAAGGCGAAGAACTTCAAAGCATGGGCTTGGACGGACAACAATGGCCACCTGAGCAGCAAGGCGTATCTGGAACTCGCCGATCGCATTCTAAAGAAGTCCGACCTCCCGACAGAAACAGGAGAACGCAACACCGCTGGGAATAACTGAGCCCCTCCGTCGGCCCATAGTAACACTACAATAGCGACGGTTGGATATTGGCGGACGCCTCCACACTCAGATTCTTCTATGTTTGCGGCAGGCTTTGAACACCGGTTCGGACAACAGTAAATTACATCCTTGTTTATCGTTCTCGGTCGTGCTGTGCAAAAATCATTGTCCTATAACGGTCTCAACAAGAGTCAAAACAGGTGGATTTTCAGACCATTTGAGCCAATATTCGAAGCTGATACCTTAAACTAATGAGAACACATTTCCTTCAAAAAATAGAACCAAAGACCAAATTTTTGATTGTTCATTCCCCACAGCTTATCTACGTCCTCGCCTCGCTCGCGATTCTCTCAACTGTGCTGCGATGCGGCCTAGTGCATCGGATTCGAATAATGAACTGGAGTGATTCCAATCTTGCTTGTTTCACCTTCCTGCTTCTTTGCTTCATCACCACCTTGATGCCAGACAGGGCTGTCGCCGGTACGGAAGCTTCACGCCCCGACATGGTAATCTTTCTCTCCGACGACCACACATGGCGAGACTCGTCGGTATACGGATCGCCCGATATTAAGACGCCAAACATGCAGCGTCTGGCAGATGCGGGGATGACATTCGAGAATGCTTTTGTAGCCTCCCCTTCGTGTGCACCCAGCCGAGCCGCTTTGCTCACTGGGATGTACCCAGCCAAAAATGGGGCCGAGCCGAATCACTCGCGACCGAACGCAGACTTAAAAAAGTTGCCGGCATACCTCCAGAAACTGGGTTACGAAGTTGTTTCGTTCGGCAAGGTAGGCCACTATCGACAAACGCCGGAGTACGGATTCGATCTCGCCAAACATTTTGGCTACCACGACGACGTGGCAGTCGATGAAGCGATCAAGTGGCTGCGGAATCGCAAATCTGAAAAGCCACTTTGCCTGTTCGTCGGTTCGAATTGGCCCCATGTACCTTGGCCGGAAGATGCCACAGCGATTGATCCGGAAACAATCATTGTGCCTCCGAATCATGTGGATACACCGACGTCACGAGAATGGCGAGTCAAATACATGGCGGCGATCCGTACGATGGACAACGAGCTTGGAAAGGTTTACGACGCGGCTCGAAAAATCCTGGGCGAAGAGGTCTTTTTTTTGCACACCAGTGACCACGGGGCGCAGTGGCCGTTTGGGAAATGGAATCTCTATGATGACGGCATTCGTACGCCGATGATCGTCTCTTGGCCCGGAAGAATTGCAGGTGGAAAACGGAGTGATGCGATGGTTTCTTGGATCGACGTATTGCCAACGATAATAGAAGTCGCCGGACAGCAGCCACCAAAACAGATCGACGGGCGTTCGTTCTTACCAGTGCTCAACGGTGAAATCACCACGCATCGAGATGTCATCTTCACAACTCACAGTGGGGACGGAGACAACAACGTCTTCCCGATGCGTGCGGCCCTAACGGCGGATGGTTGGAAGTACATTCGCAACCTGCACCCGGAATTCCGCTTCCGCAGCCATGTTACCAACACCACGGCCGACAAGGGCTATTGGCCGAGCTGGGTTGATGAGGCATCGCGGAACGAAAAGGCAAAAAGACTGGTGCGTCGCTACCAAAATAGGCCAGCGGAAGAACTTTACAACACGCAGGCCGATCCCTGGGAGCAAGAAAACCTGATCGCGGAAGCCGAGCAACAACGACGAGTGTCTCAGTTGCGAAACCGCCTAGACCAATGGCTAAAGCAGACCGGTGACACACAAACCGTGTTCGGGAAGCCACAATGGGCGTCCTCCGGCAACAAGCCCAATGTCATCACCGTCTTTATCGACGACATGGGTTGGTCTGATTTGTCCTGCTATCGAGGAACGCGGGCGAAAACCGAGAACATTGACAAGTTGGCCAGCGAGGGCCTGCGGTTTACGAATTTCTACGTAAACTCGCCGATCTGTTCGCCGTCACGCGTGGCGCTGTCGACCGGGCAGTATCCCCAGCGGCATCGCATCTCGTCCTACCTCGCCAATCGCCGCCAGAATAATGAAAGAGGTATGGCGCAGTGGCTTGATAAGGATGCTCCCATGCTGGCTCGCGAGCTTCAACGCGCCGGATACGCGACCGGGCATTTTGGAAAGTGGCATATGGGCGGCCAGCGCGATGTCGGCAACGCTCCGCTCATTCGCGAGTATGGATTCGACCGCAGTTTGACCAATTTCGAGGGACTAGGCCCGCGAGTGCTACCTCTCAAGGATGCGTACAACGGGCAACCTGCCAGAAAACATGATCTTGGTTCGGCCAGTCTGGGCAAAGGCCCGATTCGCTGGGAAGATCGCAGCCAAGTGACAGCTGCCTTCGTTGACGAGGCGCTGCAGTTCATAGAGCAGTCGCAGGCGACCAATCAGCCATTCTTCATCAATCTTTGGCCGGACGATGTTCACTCACCGTTTTTCCCACCCAAAGTTTTGCGAGATGAAACCGATGGCAGCAAACGCCAGCTTTACTATACGGTGCTTGACGCCATGGACCAACAACTGGGGAAGTTATTCGATCGAGTGCATCAAGACCCTCAGCTTCGCGACAATACATTAATTCTGGTGATGAGCGACAATGGTCATGAAGAAGGTGCCGGTACTTCCGATCCGTTGCGGGGTGCAAAGACTTGGCTTTACGAAGGCGGTATCCGTTCGCCGTTGATCGTATGGGGGCCGGGGTTTGTTTCCGAGAAGGTGGCTGGAACCATCAATGAACAGTCGGTGTTGTGCGCGCTCGACGTGAATCGCTCGCTCTACACCTTCGCCGGTATCGCGGTTGCACAACCGCAGGGACTGGACGGAGAAGACGTCATGCCAACACTATTGGGGCAATCAAAAAAGGGCCGCAAAGCTCCGATTTTCTGGCGCAGGCCACCGGATCGTCCGGGCCAAGCCGATAACGACAATCCCGATCTGGCGGTACGCGATGGGAAATGGAAGTACCTCGTCAACTACGACGGCGGACAGCCTCAGTTGTATGACCTGAATGCCGATCCATCTGAGTCCCAAAATCTGGCGGAAACCAATCCGGATGTGGTTCGTCGGCTTCATGTAGCCGTAACGAACTGGAACAGGGAACTGCCCCGTGACGCGGGCGATCGGCAGTGGGAAAATCGCATTCGATCCGGCGCATTAAAAGCCAGCGAGTTTGTCAATCCAATTGGCGAAGGAGCCGACCCATGGGTCATCCGGGATCCCAATGCGCCACGCTACCTGTGGTGCATGTCAGAAGGCAATCGTGCGATCGCGATTCATACGAGTGACAGCGTCACATCGATGGGCCGTAGACAAGTCGTTTGGCGGGCTCCAAAGAGCGGGCCGGTTTCACAGCAGGTGTGGGCGCCGGAGTTGCACTACCTCGACAGCCGATGGTACATCTACTTCGCCGCGTCCGATGGACAGAACGAGAATCACCTCGCGTATGTGTTGAAGTCTAAAACGAAGGATCCACTGGGCGATTATGAATTACAAGGTCCATTTGCAACGGGTGACGGAAAGGACGGCAATTCACCGAACGTTTGGGCAATCGACATGACCGTGCTGGAACATCAAGGCCAGCGTTTTGCACTCTGGTCCGGTTGGGATAAACCGGGTTCCGATCAGCAATACCTCTACATTGCCCCGATGAAGTCGCCCACGCAACTAGCCGGCCCACGGGTCCGGATTTGCGAGAACGATGATTACCTATGGGAACGCATCGAGCCGGACAAGTCCAAACGTGGACTGCACGAAGCGCCACAAGTATTCCAAACGAAGAAACAAACGGCCGTCGTATACTCGTGCGGTGCATCGTGGCTGCCAACTTACAAACTCGGCCTGCTGGAATTGGTCGGCGAGGATCCACTTGTACCGGCTTCGTGGAAGAAACGTCCCAAACCCGTCTTCAATCGTTCGGGCTCGACTTTCGGTATCGGCCATTCGTGCTTCGTGAAGTCGCTTGATGGCAAAGAGTGGTGGCACGTTTTTCATGCCAAACGCGATCGCGAGCCGGGTTGGCGTCGGGCCGTATTCACACAATCGATGCGGGTCGGCAGCAAAGGATTCCCGCTGTTTGGAAAACCCGTTCAGTCCGGCGAGGTCCTGAAGAAGCCTTCTGGAGACGCAGCCGAAGTCAATTTCTCAAAGGAATCATTCGACTACTTCGGACACCACCAGTATCTCGCGATAGACGGCCAATCGATTCGGCTGGGCAAAGTGCCCGACTCGCCGATTAATGAATATCGATCAGGCGAGAAAGTCATCTTCACTGGAACCGTCGCCAAAAATTTCAAAGCGGAAGTCTCAATCGACTTTCTTGGCAACGCTCAGGCACGCGATGCGGGTATTCTGTTCAGGACCACGGGCGCGTCAGTCGGTTACGACTCCCAACGTGGCTACTTTGCGGGTCTGATTCCGCACACGCAACTGGTGATTCTTGGAAAAACCGATGGACGCCGCTGGCAGGAACTCGCGCGCGCCAAAACAACACTCGCCGCCGAACACGCTCAGCAGCTGGCAGTACAGATTCAGGGCGACCGCATCACCGTATGGCACAACGGCACTCCGAAGATCCAGCACACCGACGGGACCTACGATCGTGGTGCAATCGGATTGCGAGTCGTCAACACAGAAGCTGTCTTCAGTGGTCTGCATTTCGACGATTAGAACACTTTCAAATACTTCTCAAGTGACCGAACAACATGAGATATCAATTACTGACTGCCATTCTCACATTGAGCTTCTTTGTCGTGTGCGCGCGAGGATTCACCGCCGATCGTCCTAATGTTATTTTCATCATCTGCGACGATTTAAATGACTACGTCGAAGGCTTCGGTGGACATCCCAACGCAGTGACGCCAAATATGACTCGGCTGGCGAAGAGCGGTGTGCGGTTTACTCAGGCTCATTGCAACATCCCCATTTGCGGACCGTCTCGAGCAAGTCTGTTTACCGGGATCTATCCGCATCATTCGGGTTGCTTTGGCTTCACGAAGTGGGAAAAGTACGAGGTACTAAAGAACTCACGTACGCTGATGGATCACTTTCGAGTAAACGGATACCAGACGCTGGGAACCGGCAAGCTGATGCACCATATGGTTCGCAAGGAGTGGAAGCAGTATGGCAATCGAGCCGACTATGGACCATTTGCCTTCGCGGCGGGCGAGAAGGTTGCTCACCCTGACGTACCAGCTCCGTTCCGAGGCATTGGGCCGGTTGATGGTTCGTTCGGGCCGCTGGTAAATCTGGCGGGTCGCAAGACGCCGGATGGCAAGCAGTTCCGCTGGCAAAACGGCGGATGGGGTAATCAGGCCAAAGCGCTTCGAGTCGCATCCCAGGATGACCGAGACCTGACCCCGGATGAACTCAACGGCAACTGGGCGGTTGAAAACATCCGCAGCATTGCCGACCAATCAGGGCGGCAACCGTTCTTTATGGGAATCGGCTTTATTCGCCCACATACGCCGCTAATTGTGCCGCAGAGATTCTTCGATATGTTTCCACTGAATGAAATCGAGCTTCCCATCATTAGGCCGGGCGATGTTGACGATACGTTTGCTCAATTGATTCGCGGTATTCCCAATGGAGAAGAGCCAACCTCGTCTCGCACGGAGGACATGGGAACACGTCTGTTCAGACAGCTGGTTGCATCGTACGGTTCACGCGACGAAGCACTACGCCGCTTCATTCAGGCGTATCTTGCGAGTGTTGCTTCTGTGGACGAGCAGGTCGGTCGGATCTTGGACGCCATTGATCAATCGCCGTTGAAGAAGAACACGATCGTGGTGCTCACCAGCGATCATGGATGGGGCATGGGTGAGAAAGATTATCTTTATAAAAATTCCCTCTGGCAGGAAAGCACACAGGTGCCACTTATTGTGCGTGCTCCTGGCATCGCGAAAAAGGACACGAACTGCGAAACACCGGTTTCGCTAATCGACTTGTATCCAACCTTCGTCGATCTTTGTTGTCTGGAAGGCGATACAAAAAAGAACGACAAGGGGCACGCACTCGATGGTCACAGCCTCAAGCCGTTGCTCAAAGCTCCTGAAGACGGCAAGTGGTCCGGTCCCGATGAAGCCCTAACGGCTCTTTACAAGTGGCGAATTAAGTACGATCCATCCCGCGAAAGTTACTCACTGCGATCGAAAGACTGGCGTTACATTCGCTACGAAAACGGCAAAGAAGAGTTGTACAACACAACCAACGATCCTCACGAATGGCATAATTTGGTCAGCAAGCCTGAACATACCGAACGAATTATTGGCTGCCGCAAACGATTACTAGCCCGTCTTCCGTCGCCCGAGATCATTCCACCTCAACCAAAATGGCAACCAAAAGAATCCAACAACCCCAAAGCCAACGCCGAGGTATGGAAGAACAAATATTTTTCCAAACACCCGAAGGCAGATGCGGATAAGGACGGAAAGCTGACATGGCCGGAGTACAAGGCTTACCGAGCAAAGTTCGATATCGAGTCCGCGAAGAAATCAAAAGAGTAATGTCGCTTCATGAACGTTGCACAAAACGAAAATCGAATCGCAAATCGCAGGAATGATCGCTACTGATGATTCGTTCACAACACGAACTGAACTGTCGAATTGGATCATGACGAGGGCGGTTTGGTACCTGAGAAATCAATCATGGCAGTGATTGGTCGGTGCTCGCCGCAGTCACTGCAAAGAAGAGGTTCGCTTTAGGCCCCCGCCTCACTCTAATTGCTGGTGGGGACTCGGTACCTATCCAGCATTCCGAATAAGAGAGAAAATATTGGCGTCCACGCGTTCACATTTGCGGTTCTAACTACTTAAGACTAAGTCTTTTGTGTAGTACGTCGGATAACGCAAGTGATCTCGCCTTCTCCTACAGATTTTTTCGTTGGTGTGTCACGTCCCAGTCCGAAAACGACACGTTTTTTAAAATCACGGATCTGTTTTCGCAGGCCCATCTGTTTTCGCAGGCCCATAAGCGGGTATAGAAATCCCATCTAAATGATATCACCGGAGTAGAAAAATCATGAAAAAAAACACCTGCATGATCCTGGTCACTTTGTTGTTGATTGGAGAGTTGTCGAATGCGGCGGATGAAAATGCACGGCTCGATCTTAAAGTCATGACATTCAATATTCGCAATGGCAGAGCGAATGATGGAGACAATCGCTGGGAGCTGCGAAAAGAGTTCGTCTGCGACGTCATTCGTGATGACGCACCGGACATAATGGGAGTGCAAGAGGCGTACCGTTTCCAGTTGGATGAATTCAAAAATCGGCTACCCAATTATGGCCAACTGGGAATTGGAAGAGACGGCGGATCGAAGGGTGAGCATTCATCAATCCTGTATCTGAAAAAGCGATTCAACGTGGATGAATCGGGGACATTTTGGCTCTCAGACACGCCCTCAAAACCGTCAGTGCACTGGGGCAATCGATACCGTCGCGTTTGCACCTGGGCCCGATTCGTTGAAAAAAAGACATCGCGAGCTTTCTACGTTTTCAACACCCACATGGATCACCAGTCACAACCAGCTCGAGAAAAAGGTGCCCTGCTCATCATGAAGCGAATCAGGAACCGGAATCACCAGGATCCGTTTATTTTAATGGGTGACCTCAATGCTGGTGAAAAAAATCGCGTCATCACTTATTTGAAGGGTGTCGAAAAGCTTCCTGAGCAAACCCCCATTCCGCTTGTCGATTCTTGGCGTGTGCTGCACCCTGATGAGAAAGTCGTTGGCACAGGAAGTCGATTCAGCGGCTACCGGGACGGCGATAAGATCGACTATATCCTTGTGACTCCAGACACTGAAGTTTCCGACGCGACGATTGTGAGAACAAATAGAGATGGACGCTATCCGTCAGATCACTATCCAGTAACTGCCAGGGTGAGTTTAAAACCAGCAACCGCCCGAGAGTCTGCGGAGAATAAAAGAAGGACACCGTAATGTTTGGCAGCACCTCTCGCCCAGAGTTGGGGAAGTGATGATTTTGGCGTCCGGTCATTATTTCATCGCGAGACTTTGTATTAGAATTGAGGGAAGTCAAGCCCCGAAACGATAAGCCAGGAATACGAATTTGATGACGAAACAAAAAACGTTGGCGGTCGTGTGCTCGTCAGTCTCGGCAAAGCTGTTCTCTGTTATCGTGTTACAGTTGCTTATCGGGATACCGGTCGATGCGGCTGATAATCCGATCGCCAAACCAGCTGAACGCCCCAACATCGTTCTGATCATGGCCGACGACATGGGCTATGAAGCGTTGTCGGTAAACGGAAGTGAATCTTGCAAGACGCCAAACCTGGACAAATTGGCAGCGGGTGGAGTGCGTTTCACCAATTGTTTCGCCAACCCTTTGTGTACACCGTCGCGGGTGAAGATTATGACCGGTCAATATAATGTCCGGAATTATGTCAAGTTTGGAATTCTTGATCGCAGTCAAACCACGTTCGCTCATCAACTGAAAGGGGCGGGGTATGCAACCTGCATCGCTGGCAAATGGCAGTTGGGCAAACAGGCGGACGCCCCACAACATTTTGGGTTTGAGCAGTCCTGCCTTTGGCAGCATACGCGTGGCGGCCGGTCCATGAAGAACGGCAAGCGGATCGATCGGCGGTTCGTCAATCCGTTGCTCGAAATCAATGGCAAGGCAAAGGACTACGTCAACGGAGAATATGGTCCGCAGGTCTGCACTGATTTTGTCTGCGACTTCATCGATAAGAACAAGAATAAAAAATTTCTTGTTTATTACCCGATGATTCTCACTCACTGCCCTTTCGATCCAACGCCCGATTCGGCCGACTGGAATCCAAAGCGGCTCGGCTCCACGACCTATAAAGGCGATCTCAATGATCCACAGCGGCATTTTCGTGACATGTCAAACTATGCCGACAAACTCGTCGGACAGATTGTTCGACAGCTCGAAAAGTCCGGCATTCGCGACAATACCCTGCTGATATTCACGGGCGACAACGGCACGGACAAGCCGATCGTGACTCCTTGGAATGGCAGAAGGGTCGTTGGCGGCAAGGGCACCATGACCGACATGGGAACGCGAGTGCCGTTGATTGCCAGTTGGCCATCTGGCATTAAACAGTCTGGCCGAGTCGTTGACGATCTTGTCGAGTTCTGCGACATGATGCCGACGCTTTGTGAAGTCGCCGTTGCCAAGCTCCCCGCGAATTACCCAGGCGACGGAGCCAGCATCATTCCGATCCTGAAGAATAACGCCAGTACCCGTAAAAAAGACTGGACGTACATCTGGTATCGAGGTCAGGTCATGGTCCGCAACAAACACTATTCCCTATTGGCCAAAACCGACGGCACCGACGCGACGCTAACTCGTTACACGGGACCGTTTGACGGGCAGCAACTTGCCGATGCCACACTCTCGCCGACGGAACTTACCATCAAGGAAAATTTCGAGGCTACATTACGCCGGCTCGACAAGAAGCGCCTATCGGGAATCGCAAAAGGAGAACGCCCCCAGGAGGAAAAACCGAAACGCCCCAAGACGAAGACCAGAAAGAAAGGTAAGTAAGAGAAAACCACGCAGAGAATCGTTGAATCGATGCCCGCTGCCTTTGGTGGATGCTGATGCGTACAGCCATTTTCTTCCCCGCCCTAAGTTTCGCGATGTCATTCTGAAGTGGATTTCCTGTCGTTTGTAGAGCATTCAACGACAACACTCGAGCGAACGGAGCCGGCGGATACTCCTCCCCTGCCGCTGTACGAAATTTACGCGACAACCGAAAAGACATTAGGAATCAATCAAAAAAGTTTCCAAAGAATACGATCACCGCGGCGACTTGAACCCGATCCGATTCACCACTACAGCCGGAGGCGTTCCCCCACTGACTGCCGCTTTTTCGAATGCCGCCACTGCCGTCGATCTCCCCGACAAACTTGCCCGACTTATAGATCCTGCCATTAGCTTTAATCGTCCCGATTTTTGAGCCGGAGCGGCGAATCGTTCCATTTGAGTCGATGCGCCCTATCGACGTTCCACTTTTACGCACATTTCCACTTGCATCAATCGATCCAACCTTTTTACCCGACTGACGAATAGTACCATCGTCGTCTACGACCAAGGTCTGAGAACCGGATTTGCGTATCGTTATATCGCCGAACACTGATTGGGAAAAAAAGACTAATCCAGCGAAAACGATCAGTAAAACAGTTTGATTGCGCATATTTCCTCTCGACTTTGCAGGTACGTATTGTCAATTCTAGAACGGAAAACAGATGTCGACTAAAACAATGTCCGCAAGAGATCCGTCATTGTCACAAAAAGACTCCAAATCCAACGCTGGTCAACCATTCGATCCGGTCACAAACTGAATCATTCGGCGACTGCAAAGAGCGTGAAAACGAATGTATCGAAGCGTGTGATTCTAAACTCCCTGCTAAAAACACACCATAATGAGGAGAATCTAAGGGGATAACGTTTCGACCTGCAGCTACTGGGCCGCTCACTCTTTGAGGCTCCAAGGATTTTTTATTAAACCATGGAACTTACCTACTTGGCTCTAGTTCCAATGGAATCCCGCTCTAACCTGCGGAGTTTGGTCGGATGAATGGCTGCTCTTGCGTACCGATGAACGATGGATGCGATCATTCATCACGTCAGTTGGACGTGCCTTTCTAGTGACGAAATCCGTCCACGCTCATACAATTACGATGGGAGCCGCGGTGGAACCGGAGGACAAAGTTCCTGGAGTGACCATTGAGCTCTCACGCAACCAATCGGTTGAAACCGCTAATGCGAACTATTGTTTCACCGACCACAAAATCAATGACATGATCGAGATCACGGTGTTTGTGATTTAGGATGAGAGGCTGCGAAGAGTAACGACTCTACGGAGATGACGCTGATGAAAGATTCGTACCGGCACACGCAGTCTTCGCCGCTGTGTATTGTTATATACAGCATGGCGATATTGTTTTTTGTGTTGGTCGGGGTCTTGCGTGATGAGACTGTCATTCAATGGGTTTTTCCGCCCGTTGGCGTATTGATGCTTTGTCTCGCCGGCTCTTTCCATCATCTGAAGGTGGAAGATCAAGGAGAACAACTGTCGATCAGATTTGGTCCACTTCCGCTGTTTCGACGGTCAGTCAAATACGAGAACATTGTGAGTGTGAAAAAAGGAAGAACGACAATCCTCGATGGCTGGGGCATTCACATGAGCCTTGGTGGGGGCTGGGTCTGGAACCTTTGGGGGCGTGACTGCGTGGTATTTCAGTTGCGGCACGGAATATTAAAATTAGGCACTGATGACGTCGAACAGCTTATCGAGTTTCTCATGACTCGATTATCAAAACCATCCGAATGAAAACCGCACAACATAACATGGGAAACGAGTTTAATCCGCACAAAGCTCGTCCGTGTGTATTGCAACCGAATTCCTGCAATCCGAATTCCTGCAATCCGAAGTTCCGCAAGCCGAGGTTTTGAAACCGATTTTCCTGGGCTACCTTTTGGAGAATTCAAGGACGATTCCATCGGATTCGGGCGTGATGCGTACCGCCAAATCAGCGTCCCGAGTAATGACTCCCTTCCGAGTCGTCACGAAATAGTTTGCTTGCTTGTAACGGCAAGAGAGTCTCTGGCGATCGACTTTAGTAAAAGGCAACTTCGCCTTTGGATCACTGGACAACTCAAAGAACCAATTGCCTTTCAGTTCTCCCGTGGCCGAGATATCAAGCTCAGTCTCACTGAACTTCATCTCAAGTACGCCCTTGGGTGAATCTGTGGCCCACCGCACGACGAGCAGGCCCTTGGTACTGTCATCGACCGTCGGCGTGGAACCTTTGACTTCTGATCCTCCCTTCGTCTTCAACCGCAAACCCGCGACCGCGTCCAACGAACTCCAGCGAAAACCGTCGACAATTGGAAGTGTGTAATAAAAGCACTGCGTTGATGTGCCTTTCTTCGTTAGGTAAGTGGAGGCAATCCGTTCGTCGAATAGATGAATGTCCCTAAATCGCATCGTGCCGTTTTCCCAAAGAAGATTGGCACGGTAGAACCGTGAGTTGAACCACACCGTCTTTTGATTCTTTTTGGAGTGATCCTTTAAAACCGTTACTGACGTCGCCGGAGTGACCTTGTAGTTATCCTTGAACCATTGCCCCGTCTCTGCCAGTGTTTTCACGGTCACCCTGCCCTTTTTTTTCAGCTCAGCAATCATAGGCATCTGGATCTCGAATCCCCTGCCCATCCGCTTCCACGTGAAGGAGTTCTCCTGGCCGGCTTGCACATAGCCGTACTCCATTGCCGCTCCATCTACAAATGCATCGAAATACCATTGGCACCAATCGGCACTGCCACCACCACCGGTATACACCGGTTCCAGAGAAACGACCCGTTGGCGATTGCCTCCCAAGCCACTGTCATATTGGTGGATCGGATCGCTTCCCAACATTCTGAAGATGGGCACCGGAATCTGGTTATTGGCATTCTGCGCGGGCATGTAAGCATTTTTTTTACTGGGGTAGTAACCTTGATTCCAATAGCCACCCCACATCGTATACCCGTCAGTCCCAATCTGGTCTTTGCAGTTACATGACGCGACGATGCCGTACCGGTCGTACATGTGCTTTAATGTGTGAGCGTCTATGAACCACGATCCGACCGACTTCGGATAATAGCCAAAAATCTTCTTAAAGTCGGTCATGTAGGTATCGGCCAGTTTCTCACGTTCTTTGGGTGAGTAGCCGGTCGCAAAGCCAACGTCCGCGTGCCAGTCCCATGGGAACCGGCCCCGCCATTTGTACCCTGAGTTTTCCACCAATGGCTGCGGAATCTCCCACCACGCACCGATCTCGAACTGGTCAGCGGGCAATGACTTGAACAACTTCTGATACCGCTCATCGATGAGCGCATCATACTGCAGGAGGAACGTGCCCCTAAGTTTGTGCCGTTGCATACTTTCGATCTGCGACACAACCGTATCGTACAGCACATCTTCGGTGATCCATTCGATCCGAGGCTCACATTGTCGGACGAAGTTGACAATGTTCACAATCCGAGGCGT
>CAJQQR010000150.1 GCA_905480545.1 uncultured Pirellulaceae bacterium | reverse complement strand
CGAAAGCCTACCGTCTCGGAAAACTCATCTCGATGCGGCACCACCAGTGGCGTCACCTTGATGCGACCGACTTTGGAGGCTTCATCAGCCATTAAGGGTCGAAGCACGATGTTTTTTAGTTGCACCAATTGGCTCCAAGGTCCATTGGCAATCAGGAACTTGCGCATTTGCGGCATCACGTAAACGGGGATCCCTTTTGCCCCAATCACTTCGCGGCCAAGATGGATCAGTCCGGCGTAATGGCCAATGTGCGCATGGGTCAAGAAAATGGCATCCAGTGATTCGATCGCTGTCGCATTTTCCTTTGTCACGCTGGGCAATACTGAGTATTTATCAAGCAGTCGCATCTGATCTGGAAAATTTGGCGTGCATTCAAACAGCAAACGCGACCGCTTAACTTGGTCGACGATAGCGATGCTGGTAGCAAATCGCCTCAAGCGAACATTCTCCCAAGCAGGCCGGCAGCATTTCTTCTTGCATTCAGCTTGCGGATAACCGGCGTCCTGAGCGTTTCCAAGCACGATGAGGAAAACGTTGGATGCAGTTTTCGTTTGTGGTTTTGCGATGGGAACGCTGGCGGTTTCAGACTCCGTTTTGAGGTGAATTTGATCTTGCGATATCGCTAAATTTGAATTCAGGATCAATAACGTGATGATCCCGATCGCACGGCGGATTGTGGTGGAAGTTGGCATGGACACAAGAATCGATTTACCCAAACTTTTAAATTGTCTTTTGGTTACGAAGCTATTGTAAACGGTTTGGTGTGGGTTGATTTTAAAGCATTACGATTTTCTTGTTTTGTAATTCCGTATATTCGAGTGAAAAGATCGCGTCCGAAACGGTTAGCCTTCGTTCCTTTGTTATGGTGCAGCGCGACACCCTTGGATTGTGATTCAAAACTGCCAAAATACAAATCGTTCGAATTCAATTGGAGATAACTAACGCATGGCTCATTACGATGCTGTTCTTTTTGTGTCATTTGGGGGTCCAGAAGGCCCTGATGATGTGATGCCGTTTTTGGAAAATGTTTTACGTGGAAAAAATGTTCCACGGGAACGAATGTTGGAAGTGTCCGAGCATTATCAGCATTTCGGCGGCGTTAGTCCAATCAACGAGCAAAATCGACAATTGATTGCGGCGTTGAAAAAAGACCTTGCTGACAACGACATCGACATTCCTGTTTATTGGGGAAATCGGAATTGGGACCCGATGTTACCCGACACCATTGCAAAGATGGCCGCCGACGGATGCAAAAATATCCTTTGTTTTATGACATCCGGGTTCAGCTGTTATTCAGGGTGCCGGCAATATCGCGAAAACGTTTACGCGGCATGTGATGAACTGGGGGATCATCAAATGAAGGTGGACAAAATTCGCGTCTTCTTTAATCATCCCGGTTACGTTGAAACCTTTGCAGAAAATGTTGAAGCGGCGCTTTCTGAGTTTCCCATTCGGGATGAAGTGAAGTTGCTTTTCACAGCTCATTCGATTCCGATGGGGATGGCATCGGGGAGTAAATACGTAGTCCAGTTGGAGGAATCTTGTCGCCTGGTTGCCGAGCAGTTAGGGCACGCCAACTGGGAGTTGGTTTACCAAAGTCGTTCCGGTCCGCCGATGCAGCCATGGTTAGAGCCGGACGTATGTGATCGGATCGGAGAGCTTCATGAAAAAGAACAAACCCAATCCATTGTGATCGCGCCGATAGGGTTTATTTCTGACCATATGGAAGTTTTATTTGACCTGGATACAGAAGCCAAGGAGCTTTGTGAAAAGTTGGGGATAAAAATGGTCCGTTCGGCAACCGTTGGGATTCATCCTAGATTTGTGCAAATGATTCGTGAGTTGATTGTCGAGCGAATGGTTGAGGACCCTGTCCGTTTGGCACTGGGTGAAATGGGACCGAATCACGATGTTTGTCCGGTCGACTGCTGCTCTTATGTAAAGCCGACTGGCAGGCCGGGTGGGCGTCCGTCCGCGGACCGTCCGGCAACCTAGTTCGTACAGTTTCTAATTTTTTTTCGCGAATTGCTTTCAAATGCCCCCTATTCCATTTTCTTACGAAACGACCGGAGTTGTGATCGTCGATCATGGCTCTCGGCGTGAGGAAAGCAATCTACGATTGCTGGATCTGGTCGAGCTGTTTCGAAAAAAGCAAAGTTACAAGATTGTTGAACCGGCCCACATGGAACTTGCGGAGCCTTCGATCGAGCAGGCATTCGCAGCTTGTATCGATCAAGGCGCTGAGTCGATTGTTGTCAGTCCGTTTTTTCTATTACCCGGTCGCCATTGGCAAGACGACATTCCACAGCTTTCCGCAGCAGCGTCGAAAGCACACAATAGCATTCCGTTTATGGTCTCGTCTCCACTTGGAATTCATGACAAGCTCGTCGAAGTTCTCAGTGATCGCATCTCGTTTTGCCTGAATTCGGCCGACAGCGATCTGTGCTCAAATTGCTCGACCACAAAAAAATGTCGGTGACGATGCGTGATTTTCCTTCTACAGCGATACGTCGAGCAAATCCTCGCATCGTGATTCGATTTTTCCGAAGTACACTGTGATTGTTCTCCCGTGCTGACTTCCTTTTTTATTCGTTTTCGAAACGTGCTTTTTCTGCTCGCGATTGTGATCGGCGCAGCGGCGTTTTTGTTTGGGCCTGAACGAAAACAAAATCATTCTATCGATGGCATGTTTGCCATGGATGACGAGCTCAATGAGTCGTATCAAACGCTAAAGCGAACGTTTGGTGGGAATGAAGTCATTTTGGTTGTTTATCGGGATTCAAATTTATTCGAACCCGAAGGGCAGCAACGGCAGCGGTTAATCTGCGAAAAGCTCAATCGTGTGGACGGTTTAGATGGCGATGCGATGAGCATCGATTCGCTGTGCACCTTGATTCGGCAATACAATATTGATCAATATCGTTTTGCGTTGACGCTGGCAGGATTCGACATCTCATCGTCCGGTGTTATCGATGCGGCCAAAACACTTTTCACCGGCTATACTCATTCCGCTGATGGAAAAACGGCTGCGATCGTGATCTTGCTTAAGTCAAAAGAAATAAGCGATATACCTCGCAGTGACATTGTTGCGAATCTACGAGAAGCGATTGGGGCAGCGGTTTCTCAGACGCAGTTTGAAAGTGAAGTGCAATTGATAGGTGAGCCGGTCATGATCGCTGACGGGTTTCGAATGGTTCAAAATGATGGGAAACGGCTTGGTGTCGTTGCGACGATCACTCTGATGGCGGTGGTTTTGATCTGCTTTCGCAGTTTGCGATGGACGCTGATTCCTGCCGCGATCGTGCAATATGCTTTGTTAATTACAGAAAAATGGATCTCTACCATCGGTATCGAAGTGACGATCGTGGGCTCGATGTCCGCGGCGATCATCACCGTGATTGCGGTTTCAACCACAATTCATTTGATCACCCGCATTCGGCAAAACATTTCTGCTGGGCAAGAGTATCACGCCGCGACTGAATCGGCGCTGCGAGAATTGTCGACGCCAATCACGATCGCGAGTTTGACGGACGCATTTGGGTTTGGTGCTTTATGGTTTGCCGAATTGGAACCGGTGCAAGATTTTGCAACGGTGATGGTGATCGGTTCATTGATGGTGTTGTTGGCGTTTTGGCTGATCACACCCGCCATCGCACTTTTTCGTGGACTCGATTTTCTGCCGTTTTGGAACCTTCGTCCGTCTAGAACCGGTTTGCAATCGGCATTTACAAAGAGCCTTTCCGTTCCGTTGATGATTGCCGAGCGATACCCACGACTGTTACTTGTTTTGGTTGCTGGGATTGTGATGATATCGGTCATCGGCATCCAGCAAAATACGATTGAATCGGACTTCACCAAAAACTTTCGCGACAATAGTAAGATCGTGAAGAGCTATCGTTTTGTGGAAGAAAATTTAGGTGGCGCCGGCGTTTGGGACATCATGATTCCAACGACTAAACAGCTGAACGTGAACTTTCTAGCCAAAGTCAAAAAACTGCAAAATCGATTACGAACGGAGGTTCAATTCGAAGTTGAGGGCGGCGATGAAAGACCTGGATTGACCAAGGTCTTGAGTTTGGTCGACGCCGTTGAGGCGTTTTCGAACAAGCCAATCGAAACGTTGCCAGCGTCTTATTTGGGAGTGGGCATGGCCGGTTTCGATAAAGTCCTTCCGCAGTTTCGAAGATCCCTTTTTAACGCCGATCCAAATGACGAAAAGAAGAGTTATTATCGTGTGATGTTACGATCGCCAGAACGTTCTACTTCAGCGCAGAAACGAAGTGTCATTGGTCAAGTTAATCAAATTTGCCGAGAAGAATTTCCGCAAGCAGAAAACGCGAGCCGATCCAATTTTGATTTACCGCAAGAAGTTCGCGCGACTGGATTCTACGTTCTGTTAACGTTTATGATCGACAGTGTGATTCGTGATCAATGGACCACGTTTGGCATTGCAGCGGTGGGTATCGTTGCGGTGCTTACCGTCGTTTTCTTCGATCCTCGACTGGCAGTAATTGGATTGGTGCCGAACTTGTTGCCGATCATCATGGTGCTCGGTTTTTTTGGCTGGTTTGGCATTCCCTTGAATTTAGGCATCGCATTGATCGCAGCCGTGTCGATTGGTTTATCAATCGACAGTTCTGTGCACTACATCATCGCGTTTCAGCGGAATCGAAAAAATTCATCAACGATTGAGTCGCTGACGTGTGTGCAGGACCAGGTAGGTCGCGCTCTTGTTTACGCAACACTGGCGTTGATGCTTGGGTTTTTGTCATTATGTTTTAGTGATTTTTTGCCGACGATTTATTTTGGCGCGACGGCTATGATCGCGATGTTTGGCGGTTTGATTGGCAACCTTTTCCTCTTGCCGCTCTTCATTCGGTTTATTTATTCACAGTCATAAGCACCGCGTTTGTTGGCTATTCAGGTTTATAATCTTTCCACATCCATACCAGCGTGTCGGCCAATGTGTGCTCGAAGACTTTTCGATCGCAATGTCGCGTTGCTTTGCTGAAAACGAATCGGTAGTCGTAGCCCTTTGCTTTTAACACTGCGGCCGTCCGTTTATTGGCCATCACCCAATTGTGATAAGTGCTCGCAGGATCTTTCGATCGCAAATCGTTTTCGGATACGTGCGTGAAAATGCGAAGCGGTTTTTTCTCCGATTTTTCGATCAACTTCATGCTTGAATGGTATTCCCATGCTCCGAGTGGATAATCGTTTTCTTCGGGTGCATCATCGTCTTGCTGATCGACGAAGGTTCCCGAATACGTAATCAATCGGCGAAAAAGGTCCGGTCGAAACCATCCAATCGTTAAGGCTGCCGCGCCTCCGGAACTGCATCCCATCACACCTTTCCCCCACGGATCATTCGTGAAAGCGATGTTTGGATAGGCCGCTTTGATTTTCGCGTCTTCTAACACTGCTGGCAGAACCTCGTCGTTAATAAAGCGAGCGTGGCGACCCGACATGGTGTCGTATTCAAGTCCACGTTGGCTGCCGTAACTGTCATTACCACCATTTTGAACCGCGATCGCAATAAATGCTGGCAGTTTGCGATTTGGGTCTTTTGAAATTGTGAGATTATCGAGTGCATTTCGAACCAGATCGAAACGGCTGGGCCCGTCAAAAGTCACCAGAATCGGTGCCTCGGTGCCATCTTCGTAAGCTGCCGGAACATAGACGAAAATTTTTCGCTTGACGCGAACGTCTTTTTTGGGGTCAAGCGTTTTGTCATCACCACGAAAGATTTTGCTATCGGCTAACTTCATTGAAAACTCGAATGACCTCCCCTTTGGATTCCCGCGATCGGTCAAATCCGGATCCGTTTTGTAGTCGGGTCCAATCGTGAAATTGCCATTTCCAGATTGGTCATCGGACGAATGAACAACTTGCGCATTTGCCGAACTGGCGAAAGTGAAATAGCAGATCAATGCAATTAAAAATCGGGGATTTGTCGCAATGATCAGGAAAGGATTTTGCTTAGAATTCAGGCATTGGGGTTCGTGCATTGCGTCAATCATTGGTTGAGTGGAAAAGCAGGCTTAGAAACTTCAAGAGGGTACTCAACGCAGTCATTGAAACGAATCCGATAAAAACCTGAGCACTCGGTCCATTGTAAACCAAACAAACTGGAGGGTGGACTGGTGATCGTATTGGAGCACCGGTATCCGGTTTTGAGAAACTTCATTTAAACGTCTATCCCGAGAGCTGAATCGAACTTTGGTAGGCGATTGCAAGGATCAAAGCATCTGTAAAATTCGGCAAAAACGTAAATTTAAGAACTTTAAGCAGATTCGTTGTAATTGAATTATCCGACCAAATTGGTACGCGGCATCATCAATAAACAAAACGATCCGCACGACGAACTGGTGGATCATCGAAAGTGGAGTTTTGTAGTCTAGTCTTACGCTGCAACCGTGAAGAATTCCGACTTGCGACTGTCTGTTGCAAAATCGTCCCGCGTACCAATGTTTGATTCGAGGCAACCTTGCTGAAGCAATTTTTAAACTGCCTTTACGGACTGGGACCGGAAAAGACAAAAGACCGGTCCATTGTCGCCTGCCGCCTCGAGGATCGCGTTATGTACAGCGCAGTTCCTGGTGCGGAATTCCTGTTGCTTGATTCCGTTGACGCGGCTGTTGGTAGTAGTGATCTGTCTGTTGATTCGATTTCAACGCTTGAAGAGTTTGGGAATGCTCAAGGTCCGGCGTCCAATGACACAATTAGTGAACAAGATGATCCAGCGGAGCGTCTGATCCAGCAACTGATGGCCGTTGCTGATGCGGGGGCAGTTCAAACCACTGAGCTAATCATCGTCGATACAGGCGTCGAGAATTACGAACAACTGGTCGCGGATTTGATCGATGATTCGGAAACTCGGTATGAGGTCTTCTACATCGATGAAAATGCAAACGGTATTGATGAGGTTTCAACAGCGATTCAATCCTACGGCAGCTTGTCAGCGATTCATTTTTTGTCGCACGGTAGCGACGGATCAGTTAATCTTGGAAATACGCAACTCAATGCCGCTACAATGGATGGGTACGCTGGGCAAATCGCTGCTTGGGGAAACGCCCTGAATGCGGACGGCGATATTTTGTTTTACGGATGCAAATTAGCGGCAACTGAACAAGGGCAAGATTTGCTCAGTGCGATCGGCGAATTATGCGACTGCGATATTGCGGCGAGCGATGATTTGACCGGGCATGAAAGTCTCGGTGGTGATTGGGATCTGGAATTCACCGTTGGAGCAATCGAATCCGAAATTGCGTTTTCGACTCAGCTACAATCTACATGGCATGGGCTCCTTGATATCTCCAGCGGGTTGTTGCTGCACAGCAAATTCGACGTCGACGCAAGCGACAGTACGGCGAATAACTTCGATGGATCGCTCACCAATGGTGCCTCGATCGACAACAACGCCGGAACCAACCAAATCGGCACAGGCAAACTAGATCTTGACGGCTCGAATGACTACGTGGATCTCACTTCACACGTGGCCAATTTTTCTGGCCTTTCAGAGGGAACGATTTCTGCCTGGATTAAGACGAGCGATTCGGATGGCGCTATTTTCTCCTTGAACGATTCTGGAGATGGCGATAGCGGCATCATCTTCTACGTTTGGAATGGCAAACTCACTTTCTCTGTCGTAGACAGGGGCAATTATTCTCTGGACGTCGTGACAAACGCAAACATAGATGACAACGTTTGGCACCATGTTGCCATAACCGTTGACGGCAGTGGAAACAAATTGTTTATCGACGGTGTCAAGCAAAACAGTTTAACCTACTACGACGGTAGTGCGTCGACCCAGGAGTTCTTTAGCGATGTGAGTCGATTAGATTTCATGGCTATCGGTGCCCAAAATAACGACTCTTCACTGGCTAATGAGCTGGAGGGATTCCTTGACGACGTCCGTGTTTACGATCGCGGTCTGTCAAGCGATGATATTTCGGATCTGTTTTCGGCCAACAGTGCTCCCGTTCAATCGGCAATCGAGGGAACCAATGTTGCCTATACCGAAAATGATCCGGCAATACAGATCACCAATGCGATATCGATCAGTGATGTTGACGACACGAATATCGAATCGGCAGTTGTGGCGATTACGGGCAATTTTGCGACCGGGGAAGACCTGCTGATTTTCAGTGATACGGGCACGATCACGGGGGTTTGGAATTCAACGCTGGGTACGCTGACTTTGACCGGCGGTGATACACTGGCCAACTACGAAGCGGCGTTACGCTCAATAACTTACCAAAACACGAGCGACACTCCCTCTGACCTAACCCGCACGGTTAGCTTTACGGTAAACGATGGAGATGTCGATTCCAACGTTTTGACCCGGGACATTGATGTCACGCCTGCCAACGACGCACCGATGAATACGGTCCCGGGCACTCAATCGGTGGTGGAAGAGACAACGACGTCGATCAACGGCATTTCGATTGTGGACGTGGATGCGGGCGGATCGAATGTGACGACTCAGTTGCAAGTGAGCGTCGGCGCATTGAACGTGACACTTTCTGGCAACGCTTCGATTAGTTCTGGTGCAATTGGCACGAGTGACTTAACGATTCAAGGTTCAGTTGCGGAGATCAATGCGACGCTGGCGTCGTTGACTTATACCGGTAACACCGATGTGATCGGTGTTAACGCGGACACATTGACGATTACGACCAACGACCTGGGAAATACTGGGCTTGGCGGCGCCTTGCAGGATGTCGAGACGGTT
>CAJQQR010000149.1 GCA_905480545.1 uncultured Pirellulaceae bacterium | reverse complement strand
TCTCATCGGAACGCTTTCGCAGCAAGGGATCAATGCAGCAGCAGCGACTTCTGGACGCGAGCTTTATCGTCTGGCAACAGGCGATTCCGACGTGGAGTTTATGTTGATCAGCGACGCAATTGACCAGCCAAAAATTGGTGAATTGATCATGCAGTTGCGAAGCAATCCAGCATTGCGGAACATTCCAATCGGAATCATGTCGCAGCAGCACAAGCATAAAATGAATATGCGAATTGCAGAAATCGATGGAAAGGCGATCGCGATGCGACAGCCTTATCGAGTTTCCTTTTCGGTCGGTCAAATCTTGCCCGATAGCGATTTGGAAATTAACAATGCGATCATTGTATGGAGCGTCCTCTCTGATTTGCTTGAGCAGGCAATTGACCAAGCGAATCGCTCGGTGGCAATTCAAATCCTTTCGACGATGCGGGTTGCGTATGACGACAACCTGTCGAAACTGACCGTCGACAATTCAGCGATTGTCAGGGCGTTGCAAAACACGGATGCGTTGATTGTGCGAAAGGCAACGGATCTTTTTCTGCGAATAAAAAACGGCAAGCCGCCCTACGAAAAACCAATCCAGCAGCCGACCGCTTCCGGAAAAGTTTTGATTGTTCATCCAAATGAGTCAGAAATTTCACCGCTCATTAAACAATTGAAGACCGTTGGCTACGATACGGCAGTCATCGATTCACTTGATCGTGCGATTAAGACGATTCCAAAAATTTCTGGTTTGAAGTTTGTCATTGGAAGCTCTGAATTTGGAAGTCTTGCCAAGACACAGTTGAAGAAAGCATTGGAGAAACGCTTCCGATTGAACCCAATGCCGCTCACGTTCGTTGATCGCGCTGATTCCTATCGAGAATCTCCCGTTGCAAAACCAGTCTTCGTCTATCAGATCGAAAAACTGATGATGATGAATGGTGGGCGAATTTGGTCCGAAATTGATCGGACGCAGCATGCGAATGAGTGCCTTGATTTTCTTTACGAAGTGGCCAAAGATCGCGATGCTTATCGGTACATGGATCCGGTTCGGCATCAGCAGCGGTTAATTGACGCATTGCGAAATCGATCAATTACACCGAATGTGTTGAAGGTGCTCGGTCAGATCGCGACGCCAAAGGCACAAAAAGCGATTGTTAATTTTGCATCCGATAATGTGCAATCGATCGAGCTACGCACCGAAGCCGCAGATGCACTTGAAGTTGCCATCGAGAAACGGGGTATTTTGCTGACAAAGGCAGATATTCTTGAGCAATTCGATCGTTACAACAAAAGTGGGCCCCTTGGCGAGCCGACGCAAAAAATCCTTGGGCGGTTACTCGATATCATCGAAGCTCCCAGCCAATCCAATTAGTTTTTAAATGCAAATTAAGCGGCGTCTTTTTTGCGTTTTAGTTAGGCAGAGCCTGAATTCGCGGATAGAGGCGAATTGTAAAACCGAATACAATCGGGACGTTCCGCTCGGGCGTTGCCGTGCGAAAATTTGGGCCCCCGAAGTGAAAGCGTGTTAGTTTCAGGATGTCCTTGGGAAATTCCAATCAGGACAAGTTAGACGATCCACTTGATGGTGTCATTGGAAACAGTAACGCCATGAAAGACGTTTTTCGTCAAACGCGTCTCGCTGCCCAAAGCGATGCTTCTGTGCTGCTGCTCGGTGAAACGGGCGTGGGAAAAGAGGTCATCGCACATTCCCTTCATCAATTGAGCGACCGTGCGACCGGGCCGATGATCACGGTCAACTGCGGCGCATTATCTGAAAACTTGCTGGAAAGCGAACTCTTCGGTCATGTCAAAGGTGCCTTCACAGGGGCGATCGCCAATCGAACGGGACGTTTCGAAGCGGCTCACAACGGCACGATTTTCCTTGATGAGATCAATTCGACATCTCGCCATTTGCAGATCAAGCTGTTGCGGGTTCTTCAACAGAAGCAATTTGAACGCGTTGGAGCGACCGAGACGATCTCGGTCGACGTTCGCGTTATCGCGGCGAGTAACAAAGACCTGTTGGATGCCGTCGACGATGGTGAATTCCGAGAGGATTTGTATTGGCGACTGAATGTGCTTCCGATTCAGATTCCACCACTCCGGCAGCGGAAAGAAGATATTCCGCTTCTCGTTGCCCATTTTTTGAAACTGTACAGTCGACATTATGATCGGCATGTCGTGCACATTTCTGACAAAACGATTGAAACGTTAAACAAGTACCACTGGCCTGGAAATGTTCGTGAGTTGCAAAACTATGCTGAACGAGCGGTTGTGACGGCAATGGGGGACGAGTTCGAATATGACCTCCTACCCGATGTCGTTAAAGGTGATCGACGCCGCAAAATCAGTAATGTCCGCGCCGCTGATTTAGATGGATTGGTTCAAGAATTGATTCAGCATGGTGTCGAAAATTCATCGGATGATGATAATCTTTTTAACCGAATCGTCAGTAGAATTGAAAAAGAACTCATTTCGCAAATCATGGTTGAATGCGATAATGTACAGATTAAAGCGGCGAAACGACTGGGCATCAATCGAAACACGCTTCACAAGAAGATGAAAGATTACGGGTTGGATGAGAGTTGAAACAGGCAAAACCTGTTTTCGAATCAATCCGTATATTTCCTTGCTAGAGTTCCTGCTGGCTCGAATTAGTTTTCTTTCTTTAACCGTTATATAAAATACTGACGTGGACTTTTTTTCTAAAATCACCGTAACTTGCTTTGCCGCCAGTTATTTTGTTGCGCTGATATTGGAGATCTCTCGCCTGTTTTTCCGTGCTCCGGTGCGATGGGCGGTCATGTTTGGTTTTGGCGTCGCGGGGGTTTTTGCTCATACTGTTTATATTGCGTTGCAAACCAATATGAGCTTTACGAGCAATTCGCCACTTTCGAATTGGAGCGTGTGGTGTCTCGTGGCATCGCTTCTTTTGGTTGTCAGTTATTTATGGATCACATTCCGTCAACCGAATGCCCAAACGGGTTTGTTTATCTTGCCATTAGTTTTGGCATTGGTGGGAATCGCCCGGTTGATGCGGCAGACTCCTGGGTTTTCAGAAAGCAATGCCAAATCTGTTTGGAACACGATTCACGGTAGTGCATTGTTGTTGGGAACAGTTGTGATTGTCTTGGGTTTCGTGATGGGATTGATGTATATCGTCCAAGCGAGACGTTTGAAGCAAAAAAAGAAAAAGCCGACCCGGTTCAAGTTGCCCTCTTTGGAGTGGCTTCAACGATCGACCGAGCAAACGCTTTTGACCTCGACTATTTTGCTGGGGTTCGGCGTCATCTCGGGATTTGTGTTAAATCATATCAATCGAGAAAACGTGAACCAAACTGTCGGTTGGAGTGACCCGATCGTATGGTCTTCTTTGGTCATGTTTGGTTGGCTACTGACAGTTACTTTGATCAGTCGATTTTATAAACCGGCCCGCAGCGGCCATAAGATGGCCTATCTGGTTTTCAGTTGTTTCTTTTTTCTGGTGCTTGAGTTGGCCTTGGTTTTAACAGCAGGTCATGGAAGCACCGTAGGTCAAAAAGGTGCCACAGAGGAATCAGCACAGGCTATCGATGATGCTTTGCCGCCAAGTTCAACCGTGAAGTCGCGAATTCCTTCAGCGGAGAACGCGGTATGAAATTCCAATTGGTGGGTTGTAGTCATCATCATACGCCGGTCGAGATCCGTGAAAAATTAGCGTTTTCAAGCGAGCAGATTCGTTCGACGTTGCGAGATTTTCGGGATGCTTTTCCGAAGTCCGAAGCCGTGCTTCTGTCGACTTGCAACCGAACGGAGTTTTACGCTGCGGCGGAAGCCAGTGAGACGATTCCGACTCATCAGGAAATGATTGAGTTTTTAGCCTGCTCACGTGGTCTTCGGGCGGATGAAATTCGTGACGAATTATTTGTTGAGTCGAATGAATCGGCCGTCAGGCATTTGTTCACCGTTGCGTCGTCATTGGACAGCTTGGTCATTGGCGAGGCACAAATCTTGGCTCAAGTGAAATCTGCGTACGAACTTGCCGTCCAGGAGAGTTTGTCGATGCCGCTTTCGCACATGACGTTTCAGGCAGCACTGATGGTTGCGAAGAAGGTCGCCACCTTTACTACGATTCAGCAAAAACGTATCAGTGTTCCGAGCATAGCTGTTTGCGAATTTGCCCGCGAGATTTTTGAACGCTTGGATGACAAGAAAATCCTTGTGATCGGTGCTGGCGAAATGGCGGAAGAAACTTTGGTTTATCTCAAGTCAGAGGGCGGGAAGAACATAACGGTGGTGAATCGGCACTTCGAAAACGCGCAAAAGCTTGCAGAACAATTTGACGGCAAGGCAGTCGAATGGGATTCGCTTTTTCATGAGCTCGAATCAGCAGATTTTGTCGTCAGTACGACGGGCGCAACGGAACCGATTGTCTCGGCCGAGAAATTCGCTTCGATACATGATCGCCGTCAAGAGAAGACATTGTTTGTGCTGGATCTTGCCATCCCACGAGATTTCGCGGGTGAAATCGCTGATTTTTCGAACGTCTATTTATTTACCGTGGATGACCTTCAGAGCCAGTGTGAGGCGAACCGCATCGCTCGTCAAAAAGAATGGCCGAAAGCAGAAAAGATCATCGAAAAAGAGACTGAAGAATTCATGATCGAACTGAATCGAAGGATGACCGGGCCGACCATCAAACGCGTCCGCGAACTGGCAGCCGAAATCAAAGATCGCGAGTTTAATCGTTTGATCAACAAGCTGGAAACCAACGACGAGAAAACCAAGCGTGAGATCGGTATCAGCTTTGAACGCCTCATCAATAAACTTCTTCACCCGCCATTGGAATCCATTCGCGACGAAGCGAAATCCGGCGAACCCACTGGGCTGCTCAATGCTCTCAAGCGGCTCTTTCAGCTGAAAGATTGAAAATTGCCTCGAGCATCAACGTTTAAGCATAAACGTTTTAGCATCAACGTTTTAGCATCAAAGTTTTGAGCGACCCATGTTTTTGGTGATGAAGTCGGCGAATCTCTGCGTTGCTGATTCGCGGGCGTACGTGGGGCTGGTGGTGGGATTCGCTTTTTTTACGACTTCTCTTGCACCATATTTTGTTTTCGGTTTTCGCGCTTCGGCAAGCAGGGCCTTGTCCATTGCTTCAAGGTCGTGGACTTGCACCTGAACCGATGACGTCGACGCGGAGCTTTCGACGCCGATCACACGGTTGTTGAATAACCGTCCGGCGCCAGGGATATTTCCTACTAGGGGGACGCCGCGAGAGATTGAGCCAGACGCGTAACGTTTGATCGATCCAAGTTGTGTTTGGCCACCGACCGGAACCCAAACCGTTGTGTTCACACCAAAAACACGAAATGTTGGCAGTTGCACCGAAGATCGGAGCTGTTGCTGGGCGTCAACAGAATTGTTGTGAAAGGCTGCGAATACAAGAAAAACTAGACTGAAGATCTTGAAAAAACGTGCAAGCATAATCTTCTCTCTACGAGTTGTTGCCTTTTAAGATAGCAAAAGTTCGCCAAATGTAAAAATGTTTTGCCGAATTCAGAATTGCTACAACCAGATCCTAACGGGGGAGTTGTTTCACAAATGAGAAACCATGGTCGATTTCTTCAAAACCAAGTTTTCTGAAGAGCCCAACATTGGCTTGATCATCGATTTGTGTCTGGACCTCGGCAACGGTCGAGCCATGTTCACGAAGTTGCCGGAGAGCTTCGCCGATCAAAAATGTTGCCATGCCGGAGCGACGATGTTCCGGTTGGATCAACAGGTCAAACATTCCAGCCGCGTGTACCCCCCAATGCGTGGCAAGCGGCTGCATATCCCAAAATGTAACTTCCCCGCACTTTTTATTGGTTGAACGTTTGACCAACTCGAATTTCATGCGTTCAGCATGACCCAGGGTGCAGGCTTCCCACCAACTACGGGGCGGCGGATCGAATTCCGCGTGAATGTTGTAGTCGCGTCTGATTTGTCGTTGATCTCGATTGACGGACGTTCTGAATTGACTTAGCTCTCGCTGCCATATCCCATATTCCACGTGTCGACTGTAATTGAGTGATTCGAATACCCCAATCGTAAATTGGTCCTCGCAAAGAATTCCTGGTAACCGGCTGCCACCATAAAAGCCCAAATAGAAAGGATTCAACGGAAAGGAGCCGCCACCCATCATTTGAGAACCACCATGTGACGAGGTGAAGGCTTCGGCCTTTTTGATTAATTGTTTGGCAACCTCTACTCGAAGTTCCTGATCGGGAATCTTTGATTTGCTGACCATTAACATGCAAACCACACCCGTTTTCATGCTGAGATCGGTTAAATCGTCGTTGGCACCGAACCCGACATGAATAAATCCAAGTGGCGTATCATCCTTTACTGCAATGATAAAACCGTTTCTGTCAAAATACGGTTTCGAAAGAATGTGTTGTTCAAACAACGAAGGGGTCATCGCATGAACAAGGCCGCGTAATGGTTGATGGCTCCGCCAAATCTCTTTGATCAACGGCAAATCGGTATTAAGAAACTCGCGATATTGAATCAAGGTTGGGAAGCGTGAGTCAGCGGGCGATGGGAGAACAGCAGCTTTTGATCAAAACAATTTTGGCTATTGAGAATCTAATCGATTTGTTGTGTTCGCAAAACAGGTTTCTCCAAAAAAGCTCTTGGATGTTCAGCGGAACTCCGATCGAAAACCGATCCTCTGGCGGGTTTGACAATTGAATGGCCGTCGGGTGACCACCCGCGCTGAGGTCATTGTGACGAATTTAGGTTCAATTGCTTCCATAGTCGCGGGCGTACGTGCCCGTTTTTCGATGTCGTTCTATGTTCACAATTTCTATTTTTCTAGCGTTTTTTTAAACATTACCCTTACCGTAGCCAAGTTCAGTATCTACGTCCTCCGACCGCTTTTGGATACACGAGGTTTTTTGCCCAGTTGCTGCTTGTGTGAGTCGAGTTCTTTCGCCGGATTTTCAGAAGCTTGTGATTGCTTTTATCCGGCCGATGCCCGGGTTCACATTTGTTTTGATTTCTGAGGTAGTCAGCGGAAGAGTACTCGTTCGATTCTCAGATCATTCGTTGCCCGAATCTGGCATTCTTAGGCTGGTGACCGTTGACAGCAATCAAGCTTTACTAAAATAGTGCTTGCGTCACTGTTCAAGGTGTTTGATCAGGATTCGGATGCGGCGCACACATTGTTTTTCGTTTGGGGAAATGTCCGTAAACGAAACTTTTCAATCTTAAAATATTTTAGATACTTGATCGGATAGAGTTATGCGGTGGAAGGGACATCGGCAGAGCGACAATGTTGAAGACCGTCGCGGCAGGTCGCCAAAACAAGGACTTGCGATTGGTGGAAGTGGTCTAGCGATCATCATCATAATCGCAGGGCTCCTTTTTGGATTCAATCCTCAGAAATTGTTGCAGTTTTTGAATCAAGCTGGCGTCGGTCAAGCTCAACAACAAAATGTAAGGAAACAAACGAAACCGGATGCCAATGATGAGAGCATGCAGTTCGTAAAAACTGTATTGGCGTTGACTGAGGATGTTTGGTCCGAGGAATTTCGATTGCAGGGCATGAATCAACGCTACATTCAGCCTGAATTGGTGACGTTTACAGATGCTGTAAACACGGGCGGGTGTGGTCGCGCGTCGTCCGCGGTCGGGCCGTTTTATTGTCCGGCCGACAACAAAATCTACATTGATTTTGCATTTTACGATACGCTCGAACGACAGCTAAATGCTGGTGGGGACTTTGCACAAGCTTACGTATTGGCACATGAGGTCGGCCATCATATCCAAAATCTTGTCGGGACCAGTGGTAAAGTCAGTGCTCAGAGAGGTCGGATTTCCAAAGATGAATACAATCGGCTCTCCGTTCGACTTGAATTGCAAGCTGACTTTTTGGCCGGTGTTTGGGCGTATCATGCGCAGAAGCGATTCAGAATCCTAGAGGGCGGAGATCTCGAGGAGGCGATCAATGCTGCGTCCCAAATTGGTGACGATAAATTACAAATGCAATCACAGGGTTACACGATCCCCGAGCGCTACACGCATGGTACTTCAGCCCAACGCCAGCGTTGGTTCAAAAATGGCTTTCAGTCCGGGCGGATTCGTGATGGTGACGCAGTGTTTAAGTTGAATTATTCCCAGCTTTGATTCTACGATGCCAAGTATCCGGGGAGAAAACGTAAAGTTGGTTTATTCCTTTCCACGCGATTATGATAGTGCATTGAGCACCGGCTATCCTGATCGTCGCTTGTTGCCTTAGTTTTCCGCCTTTATTATCAAGAATTATTATGCATTTAAACCTCTCCCAGCGATCGCGAGCGTTCGCATTTTCTTTCACCTTTTGCATTGCGAGCGTGTGCGCGATTGATAATGGAATGGGGCAGTTTGCGGCAGCAACCACTTCGAATTCTGGATCAACGGTGATTTCTAAGGTTGGCAATGGCGCAGTAACATTCTACGAACCTGTCGAAAAGCAAATCGAGGGTTGGACGATCGTATGCGATCCAAAACTTCTGACTGACGAAACGAAAAAGGAATTTGAGCCCGCGTTCAAGGCGTTGGCGAATCATTTGCAACGTATTGCCTTCATATTACCTGCAGATCGACTCAAGCGAATTCAGCAATGTAAAATTTGGATGGAGGTCGACAATCCATTGATTAAAGGGATGCAGTATCATCCTGGTCGCGGATGGTTACTTTCCAAAAAATTAGATCCGCGTTTGGTGAAACACGTGCATATTCCGCAGGCCAAGGCGCTTACAGATCGCAGCAATTGGGCAAAGCATCCCTACGTGATATTGCATGAACTGGCGCACTCGTATCACGATCAAGTTTACGGATTTGACGATCAATCGATCAAGAAGGTATTCGAGGCCGCAAAAGATTCAGGGACTTACGAAGAGGTTTTAGATCACCGCGGGTATAAAGTGCGTCATTACGGACTGAATAACCAGATGGAATATTTTGCCGAATCGACGGAAGCGTATTTAGGCGTTAACGACTTTTTTCCGTTTGTCAGGGCAGAGCTAAAACAACACGACCCCAAAATGTTTGACTTAATGAAAGAGGTTTGGGGGAAAGTGGATTGAAATTGCGTTTTCCACTTCTTTATGCCAATTTGGTTTGGCGACTGAATCGTTAAAAGAACGTCAATTGAGAAGCCTTTTATCGATCGCGTAGTCAGGAGATTTACCTCTGGCTGCCCACCGTTGTCAGCTTTTTGGTCGCCAGAAGCTTTTCAAGTCGAGTTGAATATTTTCTTTCGTGTTGTTCAAACTCGAGTTTGTTGGATAGGAAAATAAGGTCCTTATAAAGCCGCTCACTATTCTTGATACTTAATTCGGCTTGTTCGAAATCTCGGTACGCATTTTCGTATTGTTTGGTTAGCAGGTAGATGCCAGCTCGCGTATCAAGCAAATTCGCGTTGTTGGGTTGTATTGAAATTGCCGTATTGATCAACGCCAAGGCCTGTTCGTAGTCGGGCGTTTTTAATCGAGCCGTCACAAACGCCAGGTTATTCAGGACGACTATGGTATTCTTTCGCTGCAAAGCAGCCTGTTGGAAATGCCGGTTTGCGACTTCATAGTTGCCTTTTACAGCGGCGTCGCTGCCGAAAATGACGTGTACGACAAAGGGCGCCTCGGTTTCTGCGATCGCCGTATTCAGAATTTGTTTGGCCTTTTCGGAGCCTTGACCATTGGACAAGACAACAATTTGCGCTAATATCGCTAGTGCCTTTTCGTTGTTTGGGTTGTATTGAATGGCTTCATCCAGCAGTTCCAGGCAGCGAGAAAGCTGTGGTGGCTTTTTCTTCAACTCGTCTTCAGCCCACGTTGCAAGCACCTTCGATTTGTGCGGAATCAACACGGGTGCCAATTTATTCGAACGATCGTTTTTCATCGCCACGTTCAATGGGCTTATTGCTTTGGCGAAGTCTCTCGTGAAAAGATAGCTGTTTGACAGTCCGATTAGGTCTGGGATGCTATCAAATTTGACTTCTATGATTTTCTCATAATAGTCGATTGATCTGCCCGCCGTCGATTTTGATAAATCGCTGTACTCCCCAGCAAATTCATCTAAGCGAATTTCGTTATAAATTGCAGCGATTCTTGCTTGCAGTTGCGCTAATTCAAGAATTTTCGAGCGATTAAAGCTCGCCACGACTTTCAGATTTGATTCTGCCTCTTTCAGGGACGATACGGCGTCTTCGTACTCTCTCTTTAAGATATACGAATCTGCCAAATCGGTATTGATTTTCTGACCGAGGCGGCTCGCTTGGAAGTCACTCGGAGCTCGTAGAAGAACGTTCCGGATATGGTTCCTCGCCACTTTCCATTTGGTCTGGTCATCAATGTCGTCACGTTCGAGAGTTCGCTCAATTAAATAATTTACCAGACGAAGAATTACAAGAATTATACGATGCTATTCCAGTAATTACCTTATTGATTGCAGGTGCTGACGGAGATATCGAGGGTTCAGAATTGGAGCAATCAGAAAAAATTACAAAAATACGAGGTTTCTCAGGTGGCGAGATCATGCAAGATTTTTATGACCATATTGGTAAAGATTATAAGGAAAGATTAACTCGTTGGGCAAAAATAGTTCCAAAGGATAC
>CAJQQR010000148.1 GCA_905480545.1 uncultured Pirellulaceae bacterium | reverse complement strand
GTTAGGGTTAGGGCTAGGGCTAGGGTCAGGGTTAGGGCGAAGGCTAGGGCTAGGCCTAGGGCTAGGGCTAGTGTTAGGGTCAGGGTTAGGGTCAGACCCTGACCCTAACCCTTCTACGTGCGCATGGGCTTCGTGCGCGTGAGCTTTCAGGAAGACTAAGAAGATTTTCATTTAGTCAACCAAGAATAGAAAATGGACTGGAAAGAGGGCAGATTCTCACCAGTCCATTTCTACTGGAGCCCGGAAAGAAACCTTCCTGAACTCCTGCTGCATTGCTTAGCATAGAGAAACATTCGTCCGCGAAAAAGACCGATCAACCAGCCACGGTCGTGGAATGAAATTCTGTTTTGCAACCTCTGTTTTGCACTACCTTTATCAAACAAACTTTAAAAATTTATTTTTCTCAATTACATTGTGAAATGCGGCTGAGTCGAGCGACACCTTATTTGTGAATCGGACAAACTCTTCGGAGGAAGTTTGCCTTACCGATTTTTTCTAATGACATTCACAGACTAAACCGTAAAATTTATTTTTGGGCTTGGTCGCTGAACCTGGATCGGCTGATAGGACCGTTCGCCACTTATCATTTGTTCCACGGGAGGAACTTATGAAAAAAACAAATCGCTTGCTGGATATCCTGGCCATTGCCACCACTCTGCTGACAATCCCCTAATTTGGGCTAGATGCGAATGACATTCAGGTCGAATCGAGTTGCGAATCGCTTGCTGCAATTGCCATTCAACATGGCATGCTAATTTTAAGTTCAATATCCAGCCTGATTTTCACCGCCCAAATGGGGCCTGGCTGAACGCTCCAATCGGCCGTCCGCCGGGATCCCATTACTCGACGGTTAAAATGCACGGGTAAAATACCCGAACCAGTGGCGTTAGCAAGTTTCGCGCACCGGGTCCTGTTGGATCGTTCATCACCACGTACGTCGGAAACCAGAAAGCAGACTCTCAGCTGTTTTTTGCCCCGCCATCTTTCGAGGGGGAGACGCAAGTCCATTACCAGCCAAATTCCCACCAACTCTACTTAACTCCTTAAACTTCTGTGCGACGTAGCCAAGTCAAAATCCAAATTTGCCACGGCAGTTTTATTTTTCACGTCCACACGCCCCGACAAAATCATCCTTCACCGAAACCAGACTCAAAATCCCCCTGTGCCGTTTGGCATAAAGGCAATGATTGATCGATCAGATCATCCAACTGGGTCAATGACTTGAAAAAAGGGCATCTCGATTTTGAGGAGCCTTTTTTTTCTAGGTATTCACCTTCTGACATCTCACCTCAATTTCCACTCTTGCTTCTCGATTCGGCAGCCGATAATATTTAGTGTACAAATTTACACTCACTTTTAATCAGCCGCATCATCTTGAAAAAAACAGTGTCACCAGAGAAGTATGCAGAACTTCACTGCAAATCCAACTACTCGTTCTTGACGGGGGCATCACATCCTGGCGAACTCATCCGCCAAGCCGACGAACTTGGTTACGCAGCAATTGCCATTACAGACCTCAACAGCGTCGCCGGCGTCGTTCAGGCATTTATGGAATCGCGAACGCGTTCCATCCGGCTGATCGTTGGGGCCGAGATGACTCCAATCGATGCACCGCCAATTGTTTTGTGGGCGACAGATCGAAAAAGCTATGGACAGTTATGCCGACTGATTTCAACGGGTCGTCGTCGCGCCCCCAAGGGCGAATGCGAAATCGGCATTGATGACATCGCCAATTATTCTGCCGGATTGATTGGAGGTGTCAAAGCAAACGCGTCTGATCCGATTCATCACGATTTCATTTCAAAAAAATTAGCATCTTCAAAATCAGGATCGCCAAATTCAACTTTCAATTCGAACGTTTCGCAAAACGTTTTTTTCGATTTTGACTTGCGAACCTACAGAGATATTTTCCCTGACCGATGTTACTTGTTGGCCGAACCCACACATGGCGTCAATGACGCGCAGCATCTTTCGAAACTAAACCGATTGTCAAAAATCTCATCGATTCCGTTGGTTGCTGCGGGCGACGTTCACTATCACACATCACAGCGCAAAGCACTCCACGATGTTTTGGTTTCAATAAGGAACGGAACGACCGTCGCCGAGGCAGGTGACGAATTGCTATCCAATGCGATGCGGCATTTGCAAACGATCGAACGACGAACTTCAGTGTTTGCAGATTACCCAGATGCGATTACCCGCACAATCGAAATTGCGGATCGCTGCATTTTTCAGTTGGATGAACTTCGTTATGAGTACCCTGAAGAGCTTGCTCCCAACGGTCAAAAACCGATTGAATTTCTACGGGAACTTTCCTGGGCAGGTGCACGGCGAAGATACCCTACGGGTATCCCCCCCAAAGTCAAAACACTGATTGACCATGAACTTGAGTTAATTGAAGAACTGCATTACGAAGCTTACTTCTTGACGGTTTGGGATTTGGTCCGGTTCGCTCGTGAGCGTGAGATCCTTTGCCAGGGACGTGGTTCGGCGGCGAACTCTGCCATCTGCTTTTGCCTCGAAGTCACTTCGGTTGATCCAGCAACGACCGATGTGTTATTCGAACGTTTTATCAGTCGTGAGCGGAATGAGGCTCCTGATATCGATGTTGATTTCGAACATCAGCGCCGTGAAGAAGTCCTGCAATACCTGTATGAAAAATATGGTCGTGAGCGAGCCGGGTTGGCAGCAACGGTGATCACCTATCGAACTCGCAGTGCCATTCGCGATGTGGGAAAGGCGATCGGACTTTCGCTCGACCGCGTCGATACACTTGCAAAATATATTGGTGGACGGTCAGGCGATGGGGAATTTGTCGATCGCATGGCTGAGGTCGGCATCGACCCGAATTCACGAACGGGAAAACAGCTGGTGCATCTGGTCGGCGAAATCCACGGTTTTCCCCGCCATCTTTCACAGCATGTTGGCGGGATGGTAATGACTCAAGGCCCGCTTTGTGAATTGGTTCCGATCGAAAACGCATCGATGGATGGCCGGACCGTAATCCAATGGGACAAAGACGACCTTGAGGAACTGGGAATTCTAAAAGTCGACTGCCTTTGCCTCGGGATGCTTTCTGCGATTCGTCGCTGTTTTGAAATGGTAAACACCCACTATGGGCGTACATTATCGCTCGCCAATATCCCACAAGGCGATCCAAACGTTTACGACATGATTTGCGATGCAGATACGATCGGCGTTTTCCAAATCGAAAGCCGTGCTCAGATGAGCATGCTGCCACGTTTGCGACCACGATGCTATTACGACCTGGTCATCGAAGTTGCGATCGTTCGGCCAGGTCCAATTCAGGGAAACATGGTTCATCCTTACCTTCGCCGGCGCAATGGTGAAGAAAAAGTAGTTTATCCGAACGCAGCAATCGAAGCGGTACTTCACAAAACAATGGGCGTTCCGATCTTTCAAGAACAAGCGATGAAGCTTGCAGTGGTCGCGGCCGGTTTCACTCCGGGCGAGGCCGATCAACTGCGGCGTGCGATGGGTGCATGGCGGCGTCCGGGAATCATTGATAAATTCCACCAGAAGTTAATGAAGGGCATGAAAGAAAATGGGCTCTCTGAAGAATTCGCCAACAATGTCTTTTCACAAATTCGTGGCTTTGGCGAATACGGCTTTCCCGAATCGCATGCCGCAAGTTTTGCTTTGCTTGTTTATGTCTCGGCATATCTCAAACATTATTATCCCGCAGTCTTTTGTGCAGGGCTCATCAACAGCCAGCCAATGGGGTTTTACGCGCCGGCTCAACTGATCAAAGACGCACAGCGACACGGCGTCAAAGTGCTACCTATCGATGTCAATCATAGTGACTGGGATTGCACACTTGAAACAGACATTGAGTCATCAGCGTCAAACGAATACGCGCTTCGAATGGGTTTTCGGTTGGTCTCCGGTCTGAGGCATGAATCTGCGATGAAGATCCTTGAAAGTAGAGACCAAGTATCACAGGCAAAGAAAAGCAAACTTGAATCACAAAACGGGGCAGGGCAGGGCAGCTTTCAATCACTCGCTGAATTCACTCGACGAACGAAACTTTCACAAACATCGATTTCGAAACTTGCTGAAGCTGATGCATTTGGTTCCCTGAATCGTGATCGCCGAAGCGCGTTATGGGAATCTTTGGCTCAGGATCGCACGCCACTTGTTCAACCGCTTTTTGATGCCGTTGACGACGACGATGATTGGCCTGCTGACCTTCCTCAAATCACAGAGCAAGAACAAGTCTTCACCGATTACAACACGATCGGGTTATCGCTTCGAAGTCACCCGATTTCATTTTATCGTGAAAGCCTCGATCAATTGCGAGTCAAAAAAGCATCAGAGTTAGAGTCGATCGACAACAACCGGTTTGTACGCGTGGCGGGAATTGTTTTACTGCGTCAACGACCAAGCACTGCCAAAGGGATCACGTTTGTCACATTGGAAGATGAAACCGGAACGATCAACTTGGTTTTGCATCAGCAGACTTGGAATCGCTATTACAAAATCGCACGGTCATCAAACTCTTGGATCGTCAACGGCAAAGTCGAAAAGAAGCATGCGGTGATCCATGTCATCGTAGGGCGACTTCAAGACCTTTCAGAAGAACTCGATATGATCCAAACCAAGTCAAGAGACTTTCGGTAAAATGTGTCCGCGCATTTGCCACAACGAGCTTAAGCTCCATACGGATACACGCTACCGCCAACAAACCCAAAATCCTAACCTGCAAGTCTGTTCATTCTATGTTGAAGTTTGTTTCAACCATTTGACACTGTTAAACTCGATGTCAAATCCTTCTTTGCCGTCGTGGCAAACCAACCCATTTGCTTTGCGGCGAAATCTGAAACCACGTTTATGAAAATCAATTCTTCGGATTCACTTCAACCCTATTTCATCGCATCTGCGTCTGTTTTCCTGCTCTTCGTCGTGGCAATTGGGATACTCTTCTGGCGAGCGTCGCTCGTGGTTTCGAATGGAGACGTTAGCTTTTTCTTCACTGAACCATTGAATCCGCGAGCACCGAACGGGATCTACGTAGATGTGTCGTCCCACATAATTACAACTTCGATTGGAACTGCAACAATGCTTCTGTTCGTGTCCATTGCGTTTTCACTCTTGATCGTCAACGGACTCGTTTACGTACTGTCTCGGATCCCACGAACAAACGGCTGAAATCCCAGCATCCCAAAAAACTGCCGCATTCGATCGCAATGCCAACACAATGACGTTAAGCTAAAAAAATGCATTTCTACCGAAACCGAAACAATAGAATGAAACGACAAACTCGAATCCTACAACCAAACTCTGCATTATTGTCTATCGCTCTTTGTTCGCTTTGGGTATCAGCTGCGTTTTCGCAGGTTACCAATGAGCCTTATCTTGGCGACGTTCAACCAATCGAAATGAAAGGAGACATTGCTTCAAAACTAGTTTCTGATGTCGATAAGTTTTTGTTGGACCAAATCAAATCGACTAAAGCAACTCGTTCGAAAAAATGGATGGCTGAATACGAAGCATCCGCGGACAAAGAAAAGTTCTTTGAGGCAAAACGCAAAAGACTGGCCCATATTTTGGGAGTCCGTGACAAGCGAATCCCTTTTGATTCCCCTGAATTGATTTCGACGTTGAAGACGTCGTCGTTAATTGCAACCAGCGAAAAATATGACGTTCATGCGATCCGATTTCCGGTTTTCGACGGCGTTACGGTTGAAGGACTCCTGCTTGAACCAAAAATTGGAAAACCGATGGAGCAAATGGTGGTGGTCCCTGACGCCGACCAGACTCCTGAAATGTTATGTGGGCTTACCGGTGACATTCCTGAAGAAAGGCAACACGCGCGAAGGTTTGCCAATATGGGCTTTCGCGTGATTGTTCCAACCATCATCAGTCGCGAAATGACCCGACGACGAGGTCGAGCGAATCTCACCAACCGGGAGTATCTCTATCGCTCCGCCTTTGAAATGGGCCGGCACATTGTCGGATACGAGGTGCAAAAAATCCTTGCCGCAATTGACTGGTTTGACAAGAAGGATCCGAAATCCGTTCTTTCAGTTTCTGGCGTTGGCGAAGGCGGCTTATTGGCGTTTTACGCGGCAGCACTCGACACGAGAATCGACGCTGTGATGCTTGACGATTTCCTTGGCAACAAAATCCCGATGTGGAATCAACCCATCAGCCGAAGTCTCTTTGGATTGGAAAACGAATTCGGTGAAAAGCAGGTCTTAACCTTAATTGCAGCCAAGCTTATTGAAATTCGAGTGAGTAAGAATTCGGTCAAAGTCGACTTGCCATCCGAAGGTGGCGCTCCCGGAAAACTCGTCTCGCGAACTGCCGACGAGATTGTAGATTTTGTTAGTTCTTCACCACTAAAATCGATTCCGGACAAAAAACGTACGGTTCGATTTTTTGGTGATGGAATTGCCGAAGGCACCCGAACTATGTCGCTGCGAAGCCGTGCACCCATCGACCCCACCGATCCAAAGCAACTTCTTGGCCAAGTCAATTCAAAACCATTCGAGAAAATCAGCTCCGTCGATTCCGAAGCGCGAATGCAGCGGCAAATCAACGAAATCGATCGATATAACCAAAAATTGCTTGCTGAAAGTGAATCGGTTCGCAAGCGATTCATGAAAGACCTTGATACATCTTCAGTTGACAAATTCGAGGTCTCCGCGGAAAAGTATCGCAAAATCTTTGCCGAAGAAATCATCGGCCAATTTGATCTTCCGTTGAAAGAAATGAACCCACGGGTTCGAAAGTACTGTGACAAAGAAAAATATGTTGGTTACGAAATCGTGCTGGATGTTTTCGACGATGTGATTGCCTATGGAATCATTCTTTTTCCCAAGGATTTAAAAGAAAATGAAAAGCGGCCAGTCGTGGTTTGCCAACATGGTCTCGAAGGGCGTCCCCAAGACATCGTCCAAGGCGATCACTACGCGTACCATGACTTCGCAGCGAAACTTGCCGAGCAAGGTTTTATTACTTTTTCGCCGCAAAATCTTTATATATTCAAGGATCGATTCCGAACGCTGCAACGCAAGGCGAACTCGATTGGCAAGACTTTATTTTCTGTCATCGTTCCGCAGCACCAGCAAATTGTGAATTGGCTAAAGACACTTTCCAACGTGGATGAAAAGAGAATCGCGTTTTACGGATTGTCATATGGTGGAAAGAGTGCGATGCGAATTCCGCCGCTGGTAAAGGACTATTGCCTTTCGATTTGCTCTGCTGACTTCAATGATTGGATCTGGAAAAACGCATCAACCTCTAGCGATTACAGCTACGTTTGGACCGGCGAATATGAGATCTTCGAGTTCGATTTGGGGAACACTTTTAACTATACCGAAATGGCGGCTTTGATTGCCCCGCGACCCTTTATGGTTGAACGTGGTCACTTCGACGGTGTCTCATCCGATGAACGAGTGGCGTACGAATTCGCCAAGGTCAGGCATCTTTATCAAGCAAAACTAGGGATAGGTGATCGCTGCGAGATTGAATTCTTTGTCGGTCCGCATACGATCAACGGTAAGGGGACATATGATTTTTTGAGAAAACACCTTGACTGGCCAGCAAAAAAATAGATTCTTCACGGACTCTTCATTTAAAAACGATTTAATATTAACGGAATGCGTGGTTGGACTCACTTTACCCCGGATAAGAATTTGAGACGAATGAAAAAGGGCAACGCGACGGACCGACGAAAATTTTTAAGCGATAGTTTTTCTGTGGCTTCAGCATTTACTATTGGGGGTGCTTTTGCCTCGCTGTCCAGCCGAATCGCAACCGGTGAGACACCAGCTCATTCTGGCAAGGCATTAGTGCCGGCCAAAGACGAAACGACCGGCTTGCCATTACTTAAATTGCCCGAGGGGTTTCGTTACAAAACGTTTGGCTGGACCAAGGATTTGATGCGTGGTAACGTTCCAACGCCTTCTGCACATGATGGAATGGCTGTCGTCAAAGAGGACAACGGCGTCGTCACAATGGTCAGAAATCACGAGATCGGTTCGTATGGAAAATCACTAAAAATCGACGGAAAACCGTTTGACGCGAAAGCGGGTGGTGGATGCTCAAGTTTGACTTTTGACACGAAAAATGGTGAATGGCTCGATTCTTGGATCAGCTTGTCTGGATCGGTCCGAAACTGTGCCGGTGGAGCAACGCCTTGGGAGACATGGTTGACCTGCGAAGAGACAGTGATCGAATCTGGCGATATTCAACGAAAAGCCAAAGTCGATTTGAACGAGAAACACGGTTGGGTTTTTGATGTTCCACCTGAAGGTCAGAAAAACCCGGTGCCAATCAAGGCAATGGGACGATTTGTTCATGAAGCCGTCGCCGTTGACCGAGAAACGGGGATCGTGTATCAAACTGAGGACCGCGGCAGTGCCGGTTTTTATCGCTACATCCCCGATGACAAAACGAATCTTGCCGCCGGCGGAAAATTGCAAATGATGAAAGTCATTGGGCAACCGGACCTAAGAAGCCATGTAAAAAACGGGTCAGAATTCGACGTTCAATGGGTTAACATCGCTGATCCAGAATTGGCTCACTCTCTTGGCACCACCGACTCAGGGGGTGTCTTTAAACAGGGACAAAAACTGGGCGGAACGGTCTTTGCAAGACTTGAAGGCTGCTGGTTCGGAAATGAACGTGTTTTCTTTGATGCCACGAGCGGCGGTGGCGAAAAAGTTGGACAAATTTGGGCTTTCAATCCCAAGTCCCAAAAGCTGCAAATGTTATTCGAAAGCCCGGGCGTTGAAGTACTAAACATGCCCGACAATTTAGTTGTCAGCCCGCATGGTGGACTCCTGCTTTGTGAAGACAGCGATTACGGAAAGTTCAGTCAGCAGCGAATTCACGGTCTCGATCAGGATGGCAACTTGTCACTATTTGCCATCAACAACATGCAACTCAAGGGCGAAAAAAACGGCTTCAAAGGGGATTTCCGAGGCAAAGAATGGGCGGGCGCTACATTTAGTCCAAATGGTAAATGGTTGTTTGTCAACATTCAAACACCAGGAGTCACGTTCGCAATCACAGGGCCCTGGAACGAGACCGTCTTCTAAAACCACTTTACAACGTTTAGTTGAATCGTTTTCCTGTACGGATTTTGAAAAAACATCATTTTTCAGGACGATTTGACCAAAGTTGTCACTTAAAGTCGCGATACTTCTGACAGTGAAGTCACCAACGGAGTATCAATCATGGTCACAAACGCAGATTTAACCCAGTCAACTTCCCTCGAACAGTCAACTTCCCTCGAAGCCCACCCAACAGAGGTGCTGAAGGCTAATAAGTTCAAACGGCAAATCCAAAAAGCGATTCAGAATCCGGATGACTATGCGATTCACTTCATATATGTGACCGACGACAAGGTCTCCATTCGAGCAGTTAGCCCATATCGCTGGAATGGGAATAGCTTCTTGGGCCTTTGCCTTTCAAAAGAGAATCATCGACAATTCCGACTCGACCGAATTCACAAATTGCGATTGGTAAAATCCAGCGAGGTCGTCATGCCGTTTCGAATAACCGAATGCAGTATTGAAAACAACTGATGCCAGCTTAACCGCCGAGCCATTGTCGTGAATCGCCCCGCCGAGCCAAAGAACGAGTGTTTCAGTAATTTTTAGAGCAAACTTTGCTTGCTGATCTCGCATTCGTAAAATCCACCGGCTGAATGCAGTGCGAGCGTCAATTTTTCAGGAAGGTATTCCGACTAAGAGAAAAGAGTTGGATCCGTGAAGCGGATCCATAACAATCGCGGCAACGATAAAGGCCAATGACAATCAGCCGATCAGTGAAGCAACCTCTGCCTTGGTAAACTTATCCGCCATTCGAGCACCCAACTGCGAAACGATACGTCCTGCAGCATGTGATGCCAGATGGCCAGCTTGCTTCCAGTTCATCCCATTAGTGATTCCGTATAGTAGACCGGCCGCGTACATATCCCCCGCACCCGTCGTATCAATAGCGGCTACGTCGACACCTTCGATCGCGATCACTTCACCTTCATGCATAAGAATCGAACCATTTGCCCCGAGAGTTAAAGCCACGTTTTCCGCATGTTTGTGAATTTCGTGGGCAGCTTCAACCGGATCGCTTTTCTCTGTCAAACTTTTTGCTTCTTCTTCATTGCAGAAGAACAGGTCGACTGGACCTTCAATCAATTCCCACATCTCCTGCCTCATCATGTTGACAAGAAACGGATCGGAGGCGGTAAAGGCAATTTTGACACCATGTTTTTGCGCGAGATCGATGGCGCGATAGGCTGCTGACTTTGTATCTTCACCAGTGAAAAGGTAACCCTCGATGTACACATACTTGGAAGCCTTGACGATTTCTTCATCAACATCCGAATCGCAGAGTGTTCCCGACACACCCAAATTG
>CAJQQR010000147.1 GCA_905480545.1 uncultured Pirellulaceae bacterium | reverse complement strand
GGCATCAAATTTGATCGAATTGACAAACGAATCAAAATTTGACTGTTGGTCGTTGACTGTTTCTGTTTTGCCAGTCAGTTTAAAAAACCATTTTCCATTCGAGCGTGAGATCATTGCGCCGATCAGTGATTGCCCCGCTTTTTTCTCTTGACCGGTCAGCTCAATTTTTTTTACTTCAAAGTTTTCTGCAGGAATGGACTTTGTCATTTTTTCTAGTTCTTCGTCTGTTGTCTTCGGCGTGTTCAATTGGCCCTGCCACATCGAGACGGTGCTTCCCCAGTTGACTGAATTGTTGGGCGGGAAAAAACTAATTGAAACCTCTGCTGCAGGATCGGTTTCTGAGACCTTGAATTTCAACTTGGCAAAAGTTCCAGCCGGCGATTCTGTCCAGCCATCGGGAACGGAAAAATCAAAGGGTAGTTTGCTTGAAGGGCTGTTTTTTGACGTGTCGGTCGTTCCAGTTCCCGAATCTGGCTGTGCAGCAGGCTTTGGAGGTGTGGGACTCATTCCCATTGCTGCACCCATTTTTCCGGCGAATGGCGGTGCACCGCTGGGAAGGCGAACTCCCTCGATCCGTTGAAAGTACATCACGTTTGCACCTACCGGAATCTTTGTCATGTACGGAACGATCAATTCAGCGGACGGCAACGGGGTCTCGCGGTCGTTCCGCATTGTGTAGTGCAGAACTTTCGCAACACCCATTTGATCTCGCCAACGATTGACGTTTTCGGCAATAAATTCCAACGGATCGCTGCCACGTCCCGAGGCGAAAAAGGATACAAAAAGTGTCACTTTCTCCTCTGGGGAATCAGGGTTAATTTCATACGTCGCCTTGCGAATCGAACTGCTTTCCCCAGTGTCCGTCCAAGATTTTGGTGCCTCCCATTTGGCGTCTGTCGGTCCATTGGAAAAGTCGAATGTTTGCGCAAAGTCGTGGATTTCGTCCTCCGCGGCTGAGACTGCCTCTCGGCTGCCTGTCGCCTTAATTGTCCAAGCAGCATTTTCGTTGAGGAGAATTCCCGCAAGCATCATGTATTCCGGTTTTTCATGGTAAGACACCTCGATCGGCTTTTCTGGGCGGCAGCCCACAATCGCGTAGCACCAGAGCGAAAGCACAAATAGAAAAATAGAATTCTTCAAGGGGAAACCTGAATAGGGTTGGGGGGGCAAGGTAGGAAAATGGGCTCCCGAGTTTTCCGTGACCGAATGGATCATTATAAGCCTAATGCTTCGTTTCTGATATGCGTTTACCAATAAACGAATTCGCCAAATTGCACGAGTTAAGGCTGTCATGTCTAACCGTCTATTTGGTTTTGTGACAACTCCTGCAATTGGTGCTTGCTGCTATTTTCGCGTGGCAGCCTTTGATTTCGAACTCTGCGTTCAGCTCTGGCGTTTTGTGGCGGCCCAGAACAAGCGAAAGTGATTCAACTTTTCCATGATGAATATACCTGATCGAAATTTTCGATTTGGGCTTTTCAGCTCGAATGATCTGACTTAACCCCTCGGTCCCGACGACATCAGAATCATTGATCGAAACCAAAATGTCATGCTCTTCCAGGCCGCCATGAAAAGCGGGGCTTTCGACTAGAACCTTTTCGATCATGACACCATGCCCCGAGTCATTTAAGTCTAAGTGGGATCGCAGCTCGGCTGGGATTTCCCGAGTGATCACACCTAGAAACGCCGATTCATTTTCCTCGGCTTCGACCGTCTTCCCGTGGAAATTTTTTAAAAACTGGTCGACTTCGTCAGTCTCACCCGCTCCAGTATGGCAATCTGAACATCGAATATGATTTTTCGCCCACTGTTGATGGTCGATCTGCAGCTTGTGACGCGCCTCACGATCGATCTGATGGGTTGTGACTTCAGATGGATTCGAATTGGAAGTCTTCGACGTTGCGTTTTTGGTTGCTTTTGCGATTTTGACTTGGGATTGTTGAACCCGGTTTGATTCCTTCTGTTGCTGCGAATCTTGCTCCGAAAAGTTCCAACCCGCGAAGCTGGCCGCAAAAAATGTGGAGCAACAAATTATCGATTTGAATAACATCAAATTGCCTTGGTTACAGACGAAATTAAACTTGGGTAGTGAAGGGAATCAATTGGAAAGTGAGAAATCGCTAATATGCATTTCCGGCAGCGATGTGAGTTTCTTTCTGAAAGTCGGCTTCGCAAATTTCAACATGCTCTCGATTCATTTCACAAGCGAATTTTCGACATGGCGAAAAAGCAATCACTCAGAGCTAAATCAAATTGAATCCGCCAATGTGTAAATGACTTTTCGAATTGGGACTTCGATTCGTTTTGGTTCAGAATCATTGTCCGTGACTAACACTTTTTTGTTCGTGATCGTTTCAACACGCCGAATCGGCATTTGATTTTTCCAGTGAAGGCTTTCGCTAACGATAAACGTCTCAGACTCGTTTTCGATCAATTCAATTTGGTTTACACCTGACGGATTAATCCCCATTTTCTTGTCCGTTGACGCCAATGTTTTCGTTCCAGTATTGGAATGGACTGCGGATGCGTTTTTGAGTCCGTCGACCAATTCCGTTCGATTCGAATCTTGCGAACCATTGAACTGAATGCCGAAGATAAAGCCGATCAAAAGTGATGCGGCAATCGCAACTGCAATCGACCCGAATTTGGACCTCCGATTCCCGCGATTCGAGTCGGTTGTTTTCGAGGCGGATTTTACGGACCGGTCAATTGGTTGGGTACCTACTAGCGATTCACGCTGGTCGCCTATCTCGTTGGACACGCTCGGGCTGAGTTCGCTTGGACAAAGTTCGCTCGGACAAAGTTCGCTCGGCATCCGGATGGCGGCAAGGACTTCTTGATCGCACGATTCGGATACACTCTTTAGCGGAAGTCCATGGATTATATCTTCGATTAAATCTTCGGTAGGATCAGTCATCTTTTTCTTTCACAACAGATTTCATTTTTTCAAGTAGACGGCGATAGCGGGTCGCAATCGTATTGGCTGACGTTTGTGTAATTTGGGCAATTCTTTCGAATGTGAAGCCTGAATAGATTTTTAAGAGCACCAGTTCACGATCCGATTCCGCCAGGCCTTCGATTATCGATCTGATTTTTCCTCGTTGCTCATTGAGTTCTGCTGATTCAGTTGGTGAGTCGTTGCCTAACGGCTCATTTTCGAAAAACGAAACTCGCGATTCTGAATTTCGATGGGTGCTGCGTTGGATATCAATGGCTGCGTTTCGAACCGATTGGAACAAGTAGGCTTTCATGTTCTGTGGGCGTTGTGGCTGACACGTTAATTGACCTTGGCTGCTAGTAATGGAACTTTCGGAATCACCAAAATTCCTCATCGTGTGAACGATCCTGGCAAAAGCATTTTGAATTGCGTCCTCGGCCAGACTCTGGCAACCGGTGATGTTCAGCGCAACAGAAAGCATCGCACTTTTGTTTTCTCGATAAACCGCTTCCAAGTCGGCGTTCAAAATGTTTCTCTCGTCCTGATATCAGAATAGATGACGTATTTGGGAGCTCGATTTGTTCAACTATTTGGAAAATTCTTTCCAACGCTATTATTCCTCTAAATTGCGGTTGGTTTTCGTAATTCTTGGGCTCTCGGCATCGAAAAAGAATTTACTTTGGTTAACATCTTTCTTTTGGCTGCAACTAAACCGGTACGGTTTTCATGGAAAATTTAAGAATAGGCATACCCAGCAAAGGGCGATTGGCGGAGCTGAGCGAGGAATTGCTCAATTTGGCTGGATTTAAGTTCCGACGACAAAACCGCAGTCTTTTTGCAAAAGTTCGCGATGCGGCGATTGATATTACATTTTTGCGTTCGGACGACATTCCTGTCTTATGCGCCGAAGGTGCGATTGACATGGGAATCACAGGTGGTGATTTGGTCGAAGAAGCATGTGTTGAAGTCGATTCTCGATTACCTCTGGGTGTCGGAAAATGTCGATTGGCGGTTTGTGTCCCCGATAATGTAGGAATTAAAGAGCCGTCTGAATTGAATGGGAAAAGGATCGGGACCAGTTTCCCGGAGGTGACGCGAAAGTATTTGGCGAAGTATGATTCTACCGCTCATTTGGTTCAATTGACCGGCAGTGTGGAAGTGATGATTCAATTGGGCGTCGCTGATGCAATTGTTGATTTGGTTGAAACGGGCAGCACGCTGGCTGCAAATCGCTTGTCGATGTTCGCTGAAATCGGCAAGTACGAAACGGTTCTCATTCAAAATCATGCGAAGCGATTGCCCAAAATTGCTGATAAGGTTGTTCGGCGATTGGAAGGAGTTGTAATCGCACGTAGTTATTCATTATTGGAATACAACATTCCCCAAGAGAAACTTGCTGAAGCCAAAGTGATCACACCTGGATTTAATTCCCCGACGGTGAGCAAACTTGAAGATGCCAATTGGCGAGCGGTTCGGGTGATGGTCAAGCGAAAAGAAGTAATCGCCGCGATGGAGGCATTGGAGAAACTGGGTGCCGCTGCGATTTTAGAAACCGAGATCGCGAATTGCCGCTTGTAGTGCCGGTTGTAACCGTACCGATTGCTTTGACTGAATTCTTAGGCACTTGGTTTCAGGTTTCTGTCAACGTCACAATCCCCCCAAAACTGAATGATTTCGTCTTTATTTTTTCAACCAAAAGCAACCTTGACGAAACGACCTTAATCAAAAGAATCATGGTCATGAGATGAGTCATTGAAATGACTTGGATGTTGGTTCCATGGAAGGGAAACGAGCATCCCGTATTCGTTCTCATATTGCAATTCCGCGGCAAGGAAGCTCAATGGAATTATCTCAAAGAAACGTTGGCGAAGGGATTTCGCTCAAAGAGATCCTACCTGATTGCCAAATTTTTGGTGCTGATAGCGTTCGAGTCTCAGCATGCTGTCACGATTGGAATCAAATTCGTCCGGGCGATCTCTACGTCGCCAAAGTTGGATTCGACAAGGATGGCCATGACCATATTCGGGTTGCGACAAGAAAAGGTGCTGCGGCAATCTTGTGTGAACGATTTGTAGTCTCGGATATCCCGGTTTGTGTTGTTGATGATACGCGAGAAGCCTACGGGAAAATTTGCCAACGATTGGTCGGGTCTCCAAAAGACCATATGAAGATGATTGGTGTGTCAGGAACTGACGGCAAATCAATTGTCACGCAGATCATTCGCTCCGTTTTTCAAAAAGCAGGATTGCGAACGGGGTTTGTTTCTTCACTGGGATTCTGTGATGGAATTGTAACACATGAGTCAGCTTTGACGACTCCTCAGCCGCCTCAGTTGGCTGCCAACTTGGGGGAATTGGTTGCCAATGGATGTGACGTTGCAATCATTGAGTCCTCAAGTGCCGGAATCGCGGAACGAAGAATTTCTGGTATTGAGTTTGACGCGTGTGTTTTTACCAATGTCAAAAAAGATCACGTTGACTCGTTTGGAACGCTAGAAGCCTACCGGCGAATCAAAACAAATTTGCTAAAGCGTTTGAAACCCAGCGGATTTGCCGTGGTGAATTCCGACGACAAGTACTTGGGTAAGTGGCTGACAACAGTTGATTGCCCAGCACTGACCTATGGGATGCGAAGTTACTCCGAGATTTCAGCGGAGCGCATTGAGCAAACGGCGAACGGTCAAACATTTCTGTTGGTTGCAGGGAACGAAACCATTCCCGTCCATACTCCGATTATCGGTGATTTTTATATTCGGCATTGTCTTGCTGCAACCACGCTTGGACTCACCTTCGGATTGCCACTGGAAGATATCGTTGCCGGCATTGAAAATGTGGTTTCGATTCCTGGACGTATGGAGCTGGTCGCGCAAGGGCAAGACTTTCCTGTCTTTATTGATGCTGCAAAAACCCCAAGCCAATTGGAGGCGATGCTGAAAACTCTGCGGTCGATTTCCCCGACGGGCAAAGTAAGATGTGTCTTCGGAGGAGCTGAACGCGTCTCAAAAATTCAACGAGCTGCATTGGGGACAATCGCTGAGAAATATGCGGACCAAACGATTATTTCCGGTATCGATATTCATAACGAATCCGCACTCGCTGTTGCACATGACATACTTGATGGATACGAAAATGTCGCAAAAGCTCATGTGATTCCAAATCGAGCGGCAGCGATTAAATTTGCTCTCGAATCAGCGGGCTCGGGAGATGCAGTTTTGGTCGCGGGACTCGGCGAGAAACCGACTTTCTTTGGGTACAATGCGGAGCTTTCCTTGACCGATCGTGAAATTTGCGAAACGTGGATTCGTGATCAAAATTCGCTTGATGATTTGGCCATGCATTTTGATGAAACTTTGCCGGTCAGTTACATGATTGATGACTATCGTTGAATTCCAGCTCCGTCGAAATCAGGGATTTGCCGCAGTTGATTAGAATCGCAAAATGTTCCGATGCTTGCCGCACCGAGGCCATCGGAAACGCCTGTTTCACTTGACTCGGTTTTGTAGGGCTTGAATCGGATTGGTTTTGATTTCGTGCACCAGCGAGTCAAAGCTGCGGGGCAAGCGGTATTGATTCTTCCGACGACTCCGCACCGAATCGGCATCGTTCATACTCGCGAAGCCAATTGAAAAACGGCTGCAAAAAGTTAGCCAACTCGGGATCGATTTCATTCTTGATTCGGATTTCGAACTGGAACATGGTCTCGTTGGGCTGGCGATATATCTTGTGTCGTGCCAGAATCCGCTCCACTTTCTCACGTTCCCGCGTCAATGCGCCTTGTCGCGTCTTGAGTGCCGGATCCTGTCGAGGTAGCCACCAATATCGGTATCCGATTCCGAAAATGATCAGAGCAGCGAGGGCAATGTTGAGCGGGCCCCGCATCTGTCTGCCAAACTCAGCGAAAAACTCCCCGGTTTGAATGAAGAACCTTCGAAAGAAGCTTGACCATTCAAACCGTGAGGCCGAAGTCGTATCGTTTTCGTCGTTTGAACTGAAGCTCGAAGCCCCGCTGTTCGATTCGTTCCACAATGTTTTGGGGTATTCTGTTCCCGGCGTGGCTTCGACAATTACCCAATGCTGATTGTCGGCGTCGTACGCTTCTGCCCAAGCATGCGCGTCCTTGTTTCTGGCGACATAGTAGTCTGCTTCATCGGATAATTCGTCGGTTGCGAATCCGGTCACGTACCGGGCCGGAATTCCGTTGAGCCGTAACATTACAACTGCGGCTGATGCAAAAAACTCGCAATGTGCGGCCGGTCGCTCGCGAATAAAGTAGGAGAGCTTACCTCGCTTAGGGAATTCCTCCTGATCAAGTGAATATTCGAAATTGTCCTGAAAGAAATTTTCGACTGCTGCTATCCGGTCCGAATCAGTATTCAGGCCGCTGGTGATCTCCTTCGCAATCGATTCGATTTCCTCGGTATTTGATAGTTCGGGAATGGATAGCGTTTTGGGATGCTCAGTTAGAATCTGGAGTGGTGTCTGGAGAGTAGGGATTTTGCCGATGAATCCGGTGTACTCTTGCTGAGTTGAAATTCCGTTGACCGAATTCGATTTGGACTTTTGAACGCGAACCGAGTTAGGAAGCGCGGCAAGGTAGTGAGTGTTTAGGGGCAGAAACGTAAACGAAGATTCCGAAGGCGTTTCGATTTTGACCTGTTTGAAACGACCACTTTGGTCATCGGGTGAGGTAATCTCAAAATATGAACCCTTCGCACTTTCCAGATAGCTGGGGCGACTGATTTCAGGAAGTAAGATCTTATTCTTGTCTCGATACCAGAGTTCATCCCCCTCGTCGTACACCTCGTAAGCCAGGCCTCGCAGGTAACCTGGAGCAGAATCAGAGTAAACATGTAAAACCGGATTCATTGGATCGTTTCTCTTCAAATCGGTGATGTTCCTCAGGGAAGCAAATGGCGAATAACCAATTTTCGACTGCCCGATTCCTGTCACTTGGCGCGACATGTTTTTGACCCACCATTTTTGGATTTCCAAGATGTTGTCTTGAAAAAATCCGGAAAAGTACCACGTTCCAAACCCAACAAGCAACATCGTTGAGCCGATCATCAATCCTCTGTTTGTAAAGCTGGTGCGAGAGGATTTTTCCTCATTTGCATACGTTCGTGTGGAGTATTGAAAAACGGTGCAGATCAAGGTGATGCCGATGACCGTTCCCAGAAATACCAATGTTTTGTCGGTCGCGGATGCATACCGGGAACAGGAGCAGACAATGCATGCCATTGCCAGCATGCAGAAGTTGATCAATCCGTCGCGAGCGTTCCGTTTTTTGATTAGTTCAAAAATCTGGCCAAGTAAGAAGCATTCTCCCAGGGCAACGGTCACCCATGCTGGAAAAACAAAATCAATGCGTCCTGATTCCCCGATGGTCACATTCACGGCAAACGCCCGGATGCCAAAGTAGACCACCAGGCAAGACGGGACTGCTAGTTTTGCAAATAAATTGACGTTCAACTGAACAGGCTTTACGAAAAGAAAAATTCCGAAAAACACAGCAATCAATGGTACGACTACAGAGTTACTCAATAGTCCGAGCATCAACGCTTGAACCAAAATTAACGAAGTAATCGAAATTCTTAGAATCATTGGACGACGACGCTCCCTTCCTTGATTTGGTCAAAGGTGACCGAACAAAAACGCGGAGGTGCCACCGTCACACCGTCATTTGCAAATACCTGAATCTGATTGGGAGTTTCGTACGCAATAAGATTTGCAAATTCCGTTCGGGTTTCGTCAACTCTTGCGAAAAGCAGGATGGCAATTGATCCGTTCTCGGTTGCCCGCTGAACAAATTCTTCGTCCAACAAAGCGGAGGAATTCGCTTCATCGGTCGGTTCCACTTCAGCGAGTACCCGTCCAACCTGAACTAATTGCTCTTCAATGCTTGAAAAAGCAATTGGGTATACTTTATTGCCGATAACAAGATTCGCGATCTCGATGTGCTGGTTTGCAAGTTCATTCGAGATCGCTGCGGTTAAGCTGAGGATCAATTCGAATTTTTCTTTTGTCGATTTCGACGTGGGAGCTTCAAAAAAAGAGTCAACAAAAACCATCGCGTCACCACGCTGGTTCTCGCGGAATTCGCGAATGATCGGTTTGCCGGTCCGCGCCCAAGAAGAAAAGTCCCAACGACGGACTGGCATCCCGGTTTGATATTCACGGTTTCCGACATACTCCGAAGCTCCAGCGCTGGCGGCGATTTTGACCGTTTTTTCATTTTCAAAATCGATAGCGTGGTGACTTTTGGGAACCTCTAAATAAACCAGGTCCTTAAATGTAGGAGTGACAATTATCCGCTCTGAAAATTGTTTGTTTTGTCGAAAACGGAAAAGGTTGAATGGAAATGTCGAACCAACCGACAGGCTGGGAAACGTGTAGATCCCGCGTTGTTTAAAACTGAAAAACAGATCTTCACGCTCGGTTCGTTTGGGGGCAATCATTCCGATGCTAAGGTCGTTTGATCGTCTTTTCAATTGAAATTCATCGACGCCCGGATTCGCATCGATGAAGACTTCAAACGCGGAGCGATTGCGTAAATTTTTAAGATAAATGTCGGCTTTGATTTCCGCGTTAGCCTGAACTAACTCTGGCGTCACCAATTTGCAATCAAGGTTTGGCCGAAACAAGAAGCTAACGACCGCAGAGAAGCTTAATATCGTGAGGACCGCTGAAAACAGGAACACCAATGGCGTGTCCAAGTAAACCAGTCCAATTGAGCTGAAGAATAAGAGGAACAATAGCGTCCGACCCGGCCGAGTAATGTTGTTTCGAAAGAAACGGCCGACGTTTTTGAATGTTGGAAAGTACTTCAACATAACCTTGATTTCATTCCGTATGGACGACAGTTAGGACCGGCGACAGTTAGGACCGGCGAAGGTTAGGATCGGCGAAGGTTAGGATCGGCGAAAGTTAGGACCGGCGTCACTTTAAACGGGTACGGGAACCTGATCGACAATATCGCGAATCAGACTTTGTGAGTTTTGAAGGTTTCTGCCGAAGCCTCGTTCCAGTTCAATTCGATGGCTTAGAACAAACGGAGCGATCCCTTGAATATCGTCCGGTAAAACAAATTCTCGTCCTGACATGAATGCTTTTGCTTGCGCGGCTCGGAAAAGCATTCGTGATCCCCGGGGGCTGCATCCAAGTGTGATGCGTTCATCGTTTCGGGTTTGGTTGACAATCGCGATCAAGTAGGTCGCGACGCTTTTCTCCACATGGATGGTTTTCACGTGATTCTGACATGCCAAGATTTGCTCCTTGGTCATTACGGCAGTCAACTTCTCAAGAGGATCTTCGTTCGCCTGACTGAAAAGAATTTCGACCTCTATTTCTGGCGTCGGGTACTCCATCGAAATCTGCAGCAAGAAGCGGTCGAGTTGTGATTCAGGAAGTGGAAATGTGCCGTGGTGAGTGCTCGGGTTCTGTGTTGCCAGAACGATGAATGGTGGTTCAAGTTTGTGCAGGGTGCCCTCGATGGTTACCTGTTGCTCAGCCATTGCTTCAAGCAACGCTGACTGAGTTCTCGGCGAAGCTCGATTTATCTCATCGACAAGCAAGATGTTGCAGAAAATTGGGCCTGGACGAAAAGTAAAGCTGCCATCGCTGGGGTTGAGAACCGAAAAGCCGAAAATATCGGCGGGCAGAAGGTCTGGCGTGCATTGAACTCTCTGGAATTCTAATTCGACCGACGAAGCCAATGCTTTCGCTAAAGTTGTTTTACCCACTCCTGGAACGTCTTCGATCAGAGTTGATTCACCTGCGATCAAGGCAAGGATAACGTGATCGACGACTTCCTCTTTCCCGAGTATGACTTTTGATAGATTGTCGCGAAGCTGTTGAATCTGTACCAAAATCTCCTGATCGGCTTTGGGTCTAACCAATTCCATTTCCATTTGCTCCTCAACCAAAGTGTCCGATCGAAATCGGAAATTGCGAATCTTGATGCTAACTTTTCTTCAGATCGTAACGCTAGGAGACTGAATGGACTTGGGCGGAAAATCCGAATTAATCCGCCGACACTGTTTCCAGCATTCACCCGGCACAACAATCTTCGTTGATTTTTACCAAATGGTCGCACTGGCACTGTGATTTCTTTCTGTTTTGTTCACTTAATTCGAAAAACGTTGGGATTTTTATCAGATTTTTTTAAAACGGTCTTGAGCCCAATGCTCACTTTTCGTAATTCATATGCATCGCAAACGGAACGCATAACAAAGCTGATTTTGGCTTTGGGTTCCAAGATTGCAATCATTTCCTAAAGAACAAATAAATAGAGAAAAACGCAAAACATTAGTTCGAGTTCGGTTGTCTTTGTCAATTTTGCGGGAAATTGATATCAACCCTCCCTCCTGGGTCGAGCATTTCTAGCTTGCTTAAACAATGGTTACTGGGTCGACCGTTTTTGCAAGTGCTCACGACTGAGCTTGAAACTGTGCGTCGGGACTGATTCATCAGTCCCGACGCCAGAGAACAACGGACTAGGATTGGACACGGGGTTTACGCAAGTAAACCCCGTTTTTCGTTTGCTTCTTCAAGTTTTCCTCGTGATCTTCTGCATCCTCGCCGCTGCATTGTGTTGAGAAAAATTCTTAGTGCGGTACAGTTGGAATGCGACACCCATCAGGTTGAGCGGTGTCGTCACGTCCAATCCATTCAAATCCCGGATAACAACGAGTGCTTCCCAAACTAATTTTTATTGGCATTGCAGTTCCGATCATTGAACTAGGGCTGTTGATATTCTTGTCCTCCCGGATCGGTTTTTCCTGGACGATCGGGATTGTGGTTTTCACTGGGGTTCTCGGAGCCGTTTTGTGGCGTCTGCAAGGGCTGGGAGTTATTGGAAGGCTGGGTAATGCCCTGCGGCAAAGGGATTCCGCCGCCGACGCTTTGATGGACGGAGCAATGATTTTCTTTGCGGGGGGATTATTACTGACTCCCGGTGTGATCACGGACTTGTTTGGTTTCACCCTTTTGATTCCATGGAGTCGATCGTTTTTCAAGCGTTGGATTCTTCGCTGGTTCACCAATCGTATTAAGGATTTACCAATGGCTGGTTCAGAAACGTTTGGTTCCGGCTCGAGGAACGGGAAGGCAGGCCCAGGCGTTTTTTTCGGCAATGTGTTCTTCGGTCAAGCAACGTTTGGTGGCGGCAACCCGTTTGAAGGTAAGCAATTTGCAAACAGAGACAACGATGTTGAAGAGAATGGTTTAAACAGCGATTGCGCGACCGGAGATGTGATTGAGGGGCACATTGTCGAACATCAAAAAGACGATTTCGAGCGGGAGCAAAACGAGGGAATTTGAGCTGTACAAGACATTCGATTAGGCTCTTGCGGTTTAGTCACACAGTTGAGCGTTATTCGTAAAAGAGGTTTATTTTTCGGAGCGATGCGTTTTTGTCGACCAGAACGATGGCCCGTCGATCATGGGTAATCGAGAAATCAATCGGCTTGAAATCAGCGACTTGAAGTGAATCAAGAAGGTAGTTTTCCGATTTTTCGTTAATGTCCCAAGCGCGAATTGATCCATCGCCATGCAGAGAAATCGCGAAACGCGACCCATCAATGAACTTGATTTTTTTGGCATCCGACTGAGTGGGGATACTTCTTTTTAAATTTCCTTTCAGCCAGCGGTATTTTATCGAACCTTTGCTTGAGAGAATGACGGCCGAACCGTTTTGCGGGAAATCGTAATCATAAAGAGCTTCACCAGAATAGAGTTCGATCGCTTTTTGAGACGCCGAGATCCTCGCCAGATTTCGACTGTCCGATAGGGCGTAACCCGAATTAGAAATGGCCTCGATTCGGTTCGGAATGAAGCTCGTTACGATCGGTAAAGTTTCAGGTTTGCCGGGTGTGCTTTTTTGCCACGCCCCTTGAGGGCTCCATCGTTTGATATCGTTCAGCGTCAACGCATAGACCGTAAAATCGTCGCCAATGTCAAATGCACGCATCGTCGTATCGGCCAGGATGCGTTGAAATGGCGATTGCTTTTTCTTTCCCAGTCGTAAATCGATATCGGTGATTCTGAGACCACGTCTGGGTTCCAAGGTTGCCAACAAACTGGAGTTGTCCGACCCTCGAAAAGCCTGAACGGGATAGAACGTTTTTCTTTGCAAATAATTAGAATTCAAAAGCCTACCCGACTCCATATCGAATAGTTGAAAGCCGTCCTCGCCTGAAATCGAAATCGAGTTTCCAGAAAGGGTATTCACGTGGATCTTTCCGATAAAGTTCGAGGTGATATCAATCGTTTGAATGCGGGCGGAAAACTTAAGTCGTGAAACAGATCTTGGTAGTGAATTTGCCGCACCGCCAATTGTTGGGTTCAATTCTTCAATACGCTTGGTTGTTTTCTTCGAGTGTTGTCCTGCCGGAACGGCCTGTTCGTAACGATTGTAAATCTCTTTGGCTTGGTCACGAAAAAGGAATTTTGCATCGCCTACTTTCACTGATACGTTCAGCCACTTTTCGGCAATCGGCAAAAGTTCGGTCGGATCGTTAGGGCTCTTTTTGCCCATTTTGGCTAATTCGACGAGAGGTTTGGAATTGGAATTTGCGAAATGCGAAAGGCCGCGAGAGACGTCACGTTTCACAAAGCAAAAGTAGATGCCAACGTCAATTTGCTGCTTATCGGAAAGTTGACCTGCAGTCAATTTTGGATTCAATTCAGATTCAAACTGATTTGAAATTTTCGCCAAACGTTCAATCGCTTCGAGCCATGACCTGTAAAAGTTGGCGTCAATTTTCCGCCCCAACGGACCACTGGTGATTTCAATGATCTTCTTTAGGAGAACGATGCTGGAGGCCCATTTGGAGTTTTCTGTTTGTTTTTGGATTAATTTGGTCGCGGCTTCTAGCCATACGATCAGGTCCAAGTTGTTCCTGAGGTCCGTCGAAATTGATAATAAAAAATCCTGCTCAGCGTTTTCATAAAAGAAGCGTTTATTGATCTCTGAGGTATAAAACGAGTGGCCGTTCGTATTACAGGTTATTTTTGCTTGATCAACCGCAAGATTGAACATTGCGTAGGCGCGTCCCGGGTGCGATTCGGTTTTGGCTAAAGATGATAGTTCGTTGAAGAGCACGTATCGCTGTTGGTCTTTCAAATCATCTCGAATTTCGAACTCTCGACGCAAAAGGCTTTCGAACGGCCTCCATATCGACTCGTCTGGTACGGGAGCCCGTTCAATACGATCAACGGTCTTCGTATCGTTTTTTTTCTTGGAAATTACGATTGCCGGATTTCCAGTTTCGGATCCTGAATCGGGCAGGGTATCGTTTTCGGGATCGCTTGATGGAGGGGGATTCTTTTGTTCTTCCTTAGCCCCGTCGTTTGATCCGCTGTCCTTACTAGGGGCTGTGCCCGTTTTGGTGGCTGGCTGTGTCGTTGTCGAAGTATGATCGAGGCTATCGCTGTCGGCGTTTTTTTTGGGATCCTCGGTCTCCGATTTTTTGGAGCCCGTTTTGTCATCTTGGTCCGTCTCAGCAACCGGGATTGCGTCGCCTAAATTTTGCTTCGGTCTAATATACGCGTAGCCGAAAATTGCGATCAAACAAGTCAGCAACCCAAAGACTGCGAACAGCAATTTTTTGTTTCGGCGGTTGATTCTTTTGTAATCGGTGACAAGTGAATCCTCGTCACTAATTTGGATCGTTCTGATGCTCGGACCGGAATCAAAAATCTCTGTCGAACGTGGTGTTCGCGATGCAGGAATCGGTGGCGATGAATTGGAATCCGAAGTTTTTAACGTTAGTGAGAGGCGTAATTCGCGATCATAGTCTGTTTTTTCTGAGGGGTTTAGTAAACAGACTTTCGCCTTGGCGACTCCGGTTAAGAGATTCTGTGAGTCGCGCGCGTTCTTGCTTGTTTGATAAGTCTTCAGATGAGACATCCGCTGGTCGGCGGCACTGTCGATCACTTCGTGGTCCGATTCAAATAACTCGATTCCGAGCAATCGATAATGGTTCGGGGGTTGCTCGTCCGCTGGTATGCCAAGCCACTTGTGATATGGATCGAATTCTTCTGCCATGCTGTTCACTCAAAAAATACCCGGCTTAACGCCGGCGTGCCGCGTTACCTAATTCTAATCCAAAAGAGAGAATTGGGCAGCGTTGGCGAAACGGCTTATTTCTAAACAGATTTGTTCAAGCATTGTTGCAGAATCTCCCGTTTGGACTGCCAACAGCGGTCTTTGGTGGTTGCTTGAGGGTGGAAAACAATTCACAATCCTATCCATAGCGCTAATAATTCGATCACCCCACTCTATTTTAAAACTGACTTATGCAATTTCCCAAACGTCTTTTTGCGTCAATTGTTTTTGTCACTTGCATTCAACTTACTTCGATAATCGTATCAGGAACCACGACTTTGTTGATTTTGGCGACTGAACCGCCAACACAAGAAACGGTTTCAAAAGATGTTGAGGGTCAATTTGTTTGGGGGCTACCGAATTCGTTGGAATCCGTTGGCACCACCGTTTTTTACTTTCGCAAGGCGATCGAGCTTAACGGGAGCGAAAAGGTGGTCATCGATATCACATGCGATGATGGATATCGTCTTTATTTCAATGGGCGACTAATCGGTAGCGATAAGAACTGGCAGTCCGTCGAACGCTACGATGTTACTGCAAACGTTGTCAAAGGTCGAAACGTTGTTGCTGTCCAGGCTGAGAACGGTTCTGTGGGACCAGCCGGTCTCTATGTAAAAGTTGAATCTCAAGCCGGCGAAACGAAATCGATCGTCTGCACCGATAAGTCTTGGAAATTTAACACCATCCCAATGCCAGGTTGGCGATTCAGCAGCTTTGACGATAAATCTTGGAAACCATCATTTGAGCAAGTCGCGTTTCGGGGCGGTGGTCCCTGGGGTGATCGATTTGTTTATTCCAAAACCATTGCGGTGGTGCCACAAGCTAAATCTCGCAGTAAAAGAGACGGATTCGAATTGTTGGATGGTGACCGAGTCGTCTTTCTGGGGGATACATTCATCGAAAGAATGCAAACCAACGACTACATCGAAACAATGATCACAACGCAATTTCCCAATCGCAAGATTGTTTTTCGAAATCTTGGATGGAGTGGAGACAATGTCTTCGGAACATCGCGAGCTGTTTTTGGATCTGTGGCTGATGGTTTTCGACGCTTGGAGAATGACGTTAAGCTCACTCGGCCAACCTTGATCGTACTGGGTTACGGACGCAACGAGTCCTTTAACGGAAAAGACTATTTGCCGACATTTCTAAGCGGATTGGAAACGCTTGTTGAAGCGCTTTCAACAACTGGAGCTGAGATTGCGTTTCTTTCCCCGACTCTAATGGAAGATCTTGGTCCACCTTTGCCGAGTCCCGAAAAACAAAATGAGTTGATATCGTTTTATTCTAACGCCATTCGACGGTATGCCGAGAATTCCGGTCGCCCTTTTATTGATAACTTGAAACCGCTTGGCAGTTCGACGGTGTCCAAGACATCTGTTCCTGCGATTCGTGATCGATTGACTGACAATGGGATTCATTACACAGATTATGGATATTGGCGTACTGCGTTTAGCTTTGCTAAAAAATTCGGTGCTTCGCCAGCCCGTTGCGAGTATTCCTTCGATTTGGCTGATCAGACATACTCGACCATCGGATCGACCCTGCAATCCCTATCATCAAATGAAACTTCTTTACAATTTAGTGCTCTTGATGACCGGATTCCATTTTCGCCGGCTCCGAAAGATACGCCGCGAGGTGGGCGAATGATGGCGATACACGACGTTTTTAAAGTGACTGGGCTGGCACCCGGAAAGTATGGCTTGAAAATAAATGGGAAACCAACGGTGATGGCGCCAGCCGAACAGTGGAACGCGGGATTGTTTATCAATCGCGGAAATTATTTGCCGCAGATCGAAGAATTGCGTTCGAAAATCAAGCGAAAAAATGAAATGTTTTTTCATCGGTATCGGCCACAAAACGAGACCTATTTGTTCCTGTTCAGAAAACATGAGCAAGGGAATAACGCAGTTGAAATTCCAAAATTCGACCCGATTGTCGAGTCATTGGAGGGCGAGATTGATGTCTTGAAAAAGCCAACGATAGTTGAATATGCATTGGAAAAGATCTCGGAACCATCCCAATTGTCTGATCAAAAGTAATTTCTTCAAACGGTATTCATGTATACGTTTTTATTCATTTTCTTTCTGATCCTCGGCGTGCTCGGTATCGTTTTTTCGACACTGTTGGTTCTGGCACTTCTTTTTGGAAATCGATTGCCCTCCGAGTATTCAGGTAGCGTAACGGCAACCATCGATCGACCCATTGAGGATGTTTGGAAGTCGATTAAGGACGTTGTTTCCAATCCGATCTCGGCAAGAATGTGTTTGAGTGTTACCGAAGAAGTAGATGAAGACGGAACTCGATTTTGGTACGAAAATATTAGCTCAGGGAAGATTCGGGTGATTTCCGTTTCAGAAGCTGAAATGGAGTCCTGGGTTCGACGTTCGATCGATGCGTCGGCTGATATGCAATCGCTTTGTAAGGTGGAAGTCAGAGACGTGGGTGACGTATGCCAAATCAAGGCGAACAATCAAATCACATTGGGAACAGGATCCTTTTTTGGCCCATTGTTGCGGTCCATGCTCTATTTTTTCGGTTTGACGCGAATTGGTATGAAAAAATACGTCGCTCAAATCGCTGGCTCTTTGGAAACCAGTGCTGACTTTTCGGATGCATAACTTCGTGGTTTGCACCGGGCTGGGGACCTGTGCTTATACAATCAATCGATTAATAAACGACAAATAGCAAAGATTTAAATTACTAATATGGTCAATCCTATGTTCAACACAAAAGACGGTGTGGCGCTTTTCAGATACGGCATTTTAGCCATCGTTCTCCTTGCCAACTCGCTGCATGCGCAACGAAACCTGAAAGACATTCCGGACACGGATCCTGAAATTGAGCGGAAGTCTTTCATTCTGGCGGATGGATTTGAGGTCAATCTATTTGCCGCTGATCCGCAGATTGCCAAGCCCATTCACATGAATTTCGATGAAAAGGGACGGCTTTGGATTGCTGGAAGCAGCGTCTATCCGCACATTGAGCCTGGTCAAACGGCAAGTGATAAAATCTTGATCTTGGAAGATACGAATGGCGATGGAAAGTCAGATAAAACGACAGTTTTTGCCGACGGTCTGCTGATCCCAACGGGCGTGGCCCCAGCTCCGGGTGGCTGTTACGTGGCAAACAGCACAGAGCTGATCCATTTGATCGATACCGATGGCGACGACAAAGCCGATTTGCGAAAAGTTGTCTTGTCAGGATTTGGCACCGAAGATACCCACCATCTCTTGCACACGTTGCGGTGGGGGCATGACGGTTGCTTGTACATGAACCAGTCGATTTATATTCACAGTCACATCGAAACGCCCTACGGTGTAAAGCGACTTAACGCTGGAGGCATCTGGCGGTTTCGGCCAGAGACCCTGGAACTGGATGTAATGAGTGAAGGTCTGGTCAATCCCTGGGGGCACCATTTTGATAAATGGGGGCAAAGTTTTGCAACGGACGGTGCAGGTGGTCAAGGAATTAACTACATGTTCCCCGGCAGTGTCTACGTGACGGCCTATAACGCGCGAAGAGTTCTGCAGGGACTGAATCCTGGTAGTCCGAAGTATTGCGGGTTGGAGGTGATTGGTGGTGATCACTTGCCCAAGGAATTTCAAGGGAACATGATCACCAACGATTTTCGTGCGAATCGAGTTTGCCGGTTCGTTGTCTCGGAAAACGGCACATCCGCCTATTCATCAAGACAAGAGACAGAATTGATCAAAACAAAACACGTCGCATTTCGTCCAATTGATGTCAAAATGGGGCCGGATGGTGCGATTTACATCGCCGATTGGTACAACCCGATCATCCAACACGGCGAAGTGGACTTTCGAGATCCACGCCGCGATCAAGTCCATGGCCGCATCTGGCGGCTTACTTACAAGGGTCGCGATCCACTAAAACATCCTGACTTGACCAACACATCGATCCGAGAATTACTTGGTCATTTAAAATCGAATCAACAATGGGTCCGCTTGCATGCCAAGCGAATGCTAAAGGAATACGTTCCCAATCAAGTTGTCGATGAGTTAAATAATTGGGTGAAGGCTTTGGATTCAGCCGATGAGAACGTCGAGCACCAAATGCTTGAAGCACTGTGGTCTTACCAATCGATTCGGCAAGTTAACGAATCACTGTTGCAAAAACTGTTGAACAGCCGCGATCATCGCGTGAAAGCGGCTGCGATCCGTGTCGCCGTTGATTGGAGGGAGCGACTGAAAACGATCGATCCGTTCTCTGTTTTTAAAACCGCCGCAACTGATTCGCATCCTCGCGTACGTTTGGAAGCGGTGCGAGCGTTATCGAAATACGAAAATGCCAAAGCGGTCACGGCAGCACTCAACGTGCTTGATCAAGCGATTGATCCGTTTTTAGATTTTGCGGTTTGGAAAACGGTTGGGGATTTAAAAGATGTTTGGTTGCCTGAGTTAACGGCTGGAAGATTCAACTTCAACGATAATCTTGATCACCTCACGTTCGCACTTAGCGCTGTCAATTCACCGCAAGTCGTCAGCACGTTGTTCGGCTTGATTGACAACAAGGAAACTGACATCGAACGTCGGCTAAACATTTTGTCGATTATCGCACTTCAAGGTACGCCAAAAGATTTGGGAAGAGTTTTTCAAGCGGCTGTTGCGTTGTCATCAACCGACGCCGCATCGGCAGCAAAAATTGTGCAGCAATTGTCTCGAGTTTCCCAGCAAAGAAGTGTTAGGCCAAATGTCGCAACACCGCAGTTGATCGAGATGATGAAAAGCAAGCATCCGGCACTTTCTGCGGCCGCGATTCAAATTGCAGGGATTTGGAAAGTCAACGCTGCCATACCCTTGTTGATCGATTTGGCGAATCAAAATTCGCTCGGTGCGGTCGATTCGCTTGCGATGATTGGTGGCGAAAAATCAAAACAGACGCTCGTGTCATTGACTTCTCCGGACCGTTCGATGGCCGTGCGTCAACGTGCAACGAATGTGATGACGCTGATTGATAAGAACCTTGCTGCGGAGAAAGCAGTGGCGCTTTTGATTGACTCGCCAACGGATTGGGACCCAAAATATGCCATCGACTTTCTGTTGAAGACCAGTGGTGGTCCTGGTGCCTTGATTAGTGCTTTGGAAAAAAAGAACATTGATGCTGAGGTGGCAAAGCTTGCCATTCGAGCCGCTCAGTCCAGCCCGACACCAAGCAAGCCGTTGATCACCGCATTTCGCAAATCTGGAAAATTGGATTTGGCGAAATGGATTGCATCGCCAGAGTTGACGGATAGCTTGATGCAAAAGGTTGCCGCCAAGGGGGATCCAGTTCGAGGCGAGTTGATCTACCGTCGCGAGAAACTTCAGTGCATGAAATGCCATGCAATTGGCGGGGCAGGGGGGATTGTCGGACCTGAGATGAATAGTATCGGTGCGAGTGCTCAGGTCGATTACTTGATCGAGTCGTTATTGGAGCCAAGCAAGAAGGTAAAGGAAAATTACAACTCCAGAATTGTGCAGACGATTGATGGCCTGCAATTCAGCGGTATTCCAATTCGTGAGAACAAGCAGCAGACAGTGCTGCGAACCGCAGAAGGGAAGGTTGTATCAATTTCGGCTGAAGACATTGAAGCGACCAAAGACGGACGCTCTCTCATGCCGGAGGGACTCGTGGATGGTTTAGCCGAAGATGAGCTGGTGGATTTAGTCACGTTTTTGTCACGTCTCGGAAAGGTTGGTGACTTCGCCGTTGGAAAGCAGCAATATGCACGTAAATGGGAAACGCTTATTTGGACGGCCGAAGCAAATCGTCGAATGAATCGCACCAGCTTCGATAGTGCGGCCAGTGGCGAAGACGTTTTTAAATGGCGTTAGGAATACACGTTGGTCAACGGGATCATTGACGTAATGAGTCTTCCCACTTTCAAAATCCATCGCAACACGCCAAAAACTTCTTTTCTAAGAACGAAGCTTGAGGTAACCGTTGCTGGGAGTGTGAAGTTGAAATTCGACGCGGCCGATCGGATCAAGCTATGGGTTGACGGGAAGCCGAAGAAAATTGAAACCGTAACAACACTGGAATTGGAGAAAGGCATTCACCAGATCGTAATCGCCGTTCGAAATGACTCAGAGACGAAGGCCCGTGTCGAGCTGCTAGCGGGTGAATCGGTTGCAGCGCAGTGGAAATAAAAATTGCGGTCAGATATTCCCACTAGGTAATCTTGACTCGGTTTTGAAGTCCTGATAGTTAACGCACAACGAATTTTTATCGGCATTTGCCAAGTCAAACTTTAGAAAAAAAGTTGATTGTGCGTTTTTTTATCATTGTCTTTTGTGTTCTTTTGGAAGCGTCGGCTGTAAACAGTCAATCGCCGCGTGTTCGGTTTAGTCAAGTTCCGCCCGCGGCGACTGCACCGGCTCAAGGATTCGGTGCACCGCAAGGCCTTTCCGCGCCCCCGATTCAAATACCGTCAGGCCAACCAGCGGTCCCTGGCATTTCTGGCCAGCCGGTGCTGGGGCCTGGTGCGTCCTTAGGCATTCCCGTTGATCCTTTTTCGCCTAGTGCGCAGGGTTATGCGCAGGGTTATGCACCGGGCTATCCACCGCCTGGCTATGGACAGCCCCAAATGGGTTATCAGCCGTATCAACCACAGCTTAGCTATCCTCCACCAAATTATCCGCCACCGAGCTATGGTGTTCCAAATTACGGACAGCAAAATTACCCACCGCCGAGTTACGGACAACAAAATTATAACACTGGTCAACCTCAAGGGATTTTTGGTAACAGTTATTCACCGTATGCCAACACAAACGACTGGTTGAATCAATTCGAAAATGGCCGTTACATGCGCGTCGTTCAGGAAGTTCATTATCGTCACACTTGGCTGGAGGGAAGCGAATCTGCTGAGGTTGACATTAACGATGCGGAAATTGGCTTCACGCTAAATTGGCCGAATTTTTTGGGTAGCGGCGAGCCGCTTCAGCTTTCGCCAACCTTCATTTTTCATTTTTGGGATGG
>CAJQQR010000146.1 GCA_905480545.1 uncultured Pirellulaceae bacterium | reverse complement strand
ACTCCCAGGGGGGCGAAGGAAAAAACACACTGGCTCGAGAGCGATTGGGTTCATGCGACCATTGACTCCGTTCAAGGTCGCTGATTTCAAATCATAAGCTTTCACAAAACAAACGCATTAGCCTCCGTGCCGAATTGTTTGCCTCGCGATCCGCAGGACCAACGGGCCCCGATGCAGATACAACTCACAATCTGTTGTCAACTCCGCCTACAGCAAACTGGATTTGGGTCGTATGCTGAAACGTTGTTAACGAGGCGGAAGATTATGAAATCGCCGAAACAGGGTCAATACAATTTGACGAAACTTTGAAAGAAAAATTAAAGTTTTGCCAAATCAGTTTCTTTGCTAGCGAAATCGACGTCGAATTCGAGTTTTAACTACTGACATAGAGGTATGAATGATGGCACTTTCTGAGAAAGTTGTATTGGTAACAGGTGGTGGAACAGGAATCGGGCTCGGTATAGCCACGTCATTTTTGAATGCTGGCTGCAAAGTCATCATCACCGGTCGGCGAAAAGAAAAACTGGAAGAATCTAAGTCACTTGTGATCGATGGTTCAACCGCTAGCAGGATGTTTACAATGTCATGTGATGTGGCAGATCGGAAGGCCGTCGAAGCAATGTTCTCCAAGGTTCGCGAGCAATTCGGTTTTGTGGACATTCTGGTCAATTGTGCCGGAACGAATATCGTCAAACGTAAGATGAGCGAAATGACGCCTGAGCAATGGGATGAGGTACTCGCCATTAACGTGACAGGTGCCTACAACTGCATGTATCAGGTTTTGCCTGCGATGCGGGAAAAAAACGAGGGTATCATTATTAACGTCTCATCTATTGCAGGTAAGCGTGCACTGGCACTGGGAGGGATCGCCTATGCCTCTTCAAAATTTGCAATGACAGCACTTGGAACGGCGGTCGGCAATGAGGTCGCACCAGATGGTGTCAGAGTGACGAATGTTTATCCAGGAGAAGTCAACACACCGATTTTGGAAAAACGTCCCAACCCAGTTAGCGATGATCAGAAATCAAAAATGGTGCAACCAGAGGATGTTGGTAAGCTCGTCGTTGCGATCGCTGAATTGCCAGCACGAGCCCATGTACCGGAGATCATCATCAAGCCAACGGTTCAGGAGTATGTGTAGGCGTTTTCCACAAGAAAATTCGCTTGGATGATCTGGTTGATAGTTTGTCGATCATTTTTCGGAACGAAAACCAACGGGGTCAAAGTTGTTTACCCAATTCGATGCAGTAGTCTGAAGCGTGCTGAATCTCTTTCCGAACCTCAGGTGAGGGAATATTGCTTACGCGAGGGACGCACGTTTTATCTAGCTACCGCTTAGAGTTGGTGATTTCGGGTGAAGTTTCCATCAAATCGCTTCTTGGCCAAGAGCGGCGTCATGGACAGATTTTAACAACCTGTTTTTGAAAGCGGCGCGGTTTTCCGTTAAGAGTGACGTCTGTTCGCCAATGACCTCTTTGGTGGCAAACCATTTCTCAGGCAAACCGCCTGCTAGCAACGCTAAGCTTGCTTGAGATTCGCACTGATGCCTGAGGGATGACCTGCTAGATCCTTGGACGTCAGTCGAGGGTTCCGATTCATAACAACTGTTGCATCACGAAGTGACGGCAATCATTAGCGGTGGAAAGCAGGAGCGATGTGAATCGGGTGAAATGGATATTTTGGGATCATGGCAAATCGATTTTCAACGAAGGGCCTTACCGCGACTCTAGCTTCCCGAAATATCTTTTACATTGGACGGACGTTGGCAATGATAACGTGTCGTTATATCGCGACTGATTGGAGAATTGAATGCCTTGAAAAGGCGACTGGCTGGTCTTTGTCCAATCCAGAATCAAAGGTGATTTCGTAATGAGATACGAAAAAACGACAGCCCGTTTCCAGGCTGCCGTTTTGAATTTTTAAATTTGGCAACGAAAGTTGCTTGAGCAATCGTTATTTAGCGGCTGCTAAAGCTTCTTTGTTTCTCTCTTCAACGATTTCCATTTGAACGTTTGAAGGAACCTTCGCATATTTTGCAAGTTCCATCGTCGATGAGCCTTGACCTTGGGTCATCGACCGAAGATCAGTTTCGTAACCAAAAGTTTCCGCTAGTGGAATCTCGCTAACAATTTCGCAAGACCCATCTTCTCGCATATCAGTCGAAACGATCATTCCCCGTCGCCGAGTCACGTCACCAACGACGTCACCCTGGAACTTTTCCGGGCATTCGATCTCGATTTTCATAATGGGCTCAAGCAGTACAGGTTTGGTCTTCGGGAAGTACTCTCGGAAACAACCTTTTGCTGCGGTGTTGAACGCCATCTCGCTCGAGTCAACGTCGTGATACGAACCATCTTCAAGATGTATTTTAAACGAAACCACTGGATACTTAGCAATGGTTCCCTTGTCCATACATGAGGCAAAACCCTTTTCCACGGCAGGTATAAACTGCTTGGGAATTCGGCCACTCACGATCGAATCTTCGAATAAAAAGTCCTCTTCCGCATCTTCCGTCAACGGTTCAATGTAACCCACGATGTGAGCAAATTGCCCCGAACCACCAGATTGCTTCTTGTGCTTGTGATTAAATTCGACCTTTTGAGTCGGCATCTCGCGGTAACTTACCTTGGGAGCACCGACTTCGACTTCGACTTTATACTCGCGACGAATGCGCTCAACGTAAACTTCAAGGTGAAGCTCACCCATTCCCGCGATGATCGTCTCGGTCGTTTCTTCATCGGTGAAAACGTTGAATGTCGGATCCTCTTTGCGGAACCGCATCAAGGCCTTTCCAAGTTTGTCACTGTTGCTTCGCTCCTTGGGAATCACTGCCATTTTGATTACAGGATCAGGCACAAACATGTTTTCCAGCGAGCAATACTTCGGTTCGCTCGCATACGTCTCGCCTGAAGCACAGTCGATGCCCATGATGGCGACAATGTCACCCGCAAAAGCCTCATCGATCTCCTCTTTTTTATCCGAGTGCATACGAAGAATTCGGCTGAAACGATCTTTCTTACCCGTTCGTTGGTTGAAATACGTTTCGCCTTTTTTCACAGTACCCTGATAGATGCGAGTGTACGTCAACTGACCAAACGTATCCTCGACGATCTTGAACGCCATGCCAACAAATGGTTTGTCTTTTACGGGCTCCAAAATCATTGCTTCGTCCGGATTGTCCCATTTTTTCGCCTTGATCTCACGATCATATGGCGAAGGCAAAAACTGAGTTACCGCATCGAGCAATGGCTGAACGCCTTTGTTTTTGAATGCGGTTCCCATGTATACGGGTGTAAATCCACGTGCCAGAACAGCGTCACGCGTCGTCTTGTAGATCAAGTCGAGTGGAACTTCTTTTTCTTCCAAAAGAAGACCCATCATCTCATCGCTGAACATTGATAACGCATCAAGCATTTCCACGCGTTTCTCTTGAGCATGCTCAAGGTACTCCGCAGGGCAATCTTCTTCCCGCATTTTTTCGCCATGCGTGCCATCGTTATACAACGCCTTCATCTGGATCAGGTCGATACAGCCGGCATAGGTTTCTCCTGCACCCATTGGAATCTGCATCATGACCGGGTTCGCGTTTAATCGCTTGTCCATTTGATCGACAACGCTGTACGCATCCGCACCGGTACGATCCATCTTGTTGATGAATGCCAAGCGAGGAATTTCATAACGACGCATTTGACGGTCAACCGTCAGCGATTGAGCCTGAACACCACCAACTGAGCATAGAACCAAAACGGCTCCGTCCAATACGCGAAGTGATCGTTCAACTTCTACCGTAAAGTCAACGTGACCTGGAGTGTCAATCAAGTTAACGGTAAAGTCTTTTTTATCCGACTCCCGCTTCCAAGTTACGGTTGTCGCCGCACTGGTGATCGTGATACCACGCTCTTTCTCAAGCTCCATGTGGTCCATCGTTGCGCCGTCACCGCCACCTCGAACCTCCTCGATTTTGTGAATTCGACCAGAGTAAAAAAGAATTCGCTCGCTCAAGGTTGTTTTACCTGAGTCAATGTGAGCCGAAATACCGATGTTGCGTACGTTTGTTAGGTCCATAATTCACCAAAACGAAGAGTAGTTGTCTTCCCCTCTAAAAAGAACTTTGCGACCGCCGAAATCTCAACCATAACCAACGTGGTTATGTGGGGCGGACACAGATACGACTCAAAATTGCCGACTAGGTTCAATTCGGTATTTTGAGCTGAGGCGAACGATTCGAAATTAGAAATTTCGCAAAGATACAATGATAGTTGAATTGGAGTTGACGGAAAGGCCAAATTGGGTTTTACGGGCCAGAGTTTCCCATCTCAAATTGGCTCGTTTAGCCTCTGAAAAACTGCCGACGCCGCCCCGTTTGGTGACGCATTATTGAATTGAAACGCAATTCACAAGCCGATTTAAGGCCGTTAAATTGGGTTCTGTGGCGTTATGAATCCCGCAAGGGTTGTCAAAAGCAAACCGGTCCTCAGCAAATGGTCGAGCAGAACAGTCAATTCTCCAGTTTACCGCTTAGAGGTTCGGTTGTTTTGTTTTGCGGTAGAAGTTGATTTTTTCACACCGGTGCCGGCGATAAACCACTTTGCATCGAGAGTTTCCGCCAGTCGGTCGTCGCATTCCGGCGTTCGATTTTTCGATTCTTGAACCCGTTTAATGGTGTCGCGTGCCATTGAATATTCGCCTGACGCAGCTTGCGACGCCGCGAGAACAATCAAGTTTTCCGACGTTTCCTTGCCCGCCAACTCGATTGCACGTTTGACTGAAGCATCTGCAACCTTGGGATTGTAGTAGCCGACTTCATGGGACGTTGCGTACATCCACGCGACGCCCAGATAAGCCGCAGCTCGACTTGTGTCGATTTTCAAGGCAGCGCGATAGTCTATTCCTGCAGCTTTGAATTCCTTCATTTTGACATGAAGGTCGGCGCGACTGATAAAGGCGTTGGCACACTTGGGCATTCGCTCTAAGACCAAATTATAATCTTGCAGGGCCCGTTTGTAGTCTTCCATTCGCACATAGCAATGCCCGCGTCCAGAGATTGCTTGCATATCGTTTGAATCGAGCTTAATCGCTTCGGAGTAGTCAGACGCCGCTAGCTCGTATTGCTTTGTCGCGAAATTCAATTCGGCCCGATTGAACCAGAGCGTTCCTTCATCCGATTGAATTCGAATTGCGGAATCGAGATCGGCAACCGCTTTATTTAGTTCGTTCGTTCGTGCAAAGCAACGCGCTCGGTAGGCAAACGCTTTCCAGTTCTTCGGATGGGCGGCAATGGCCTGGTCGCAATACCCAAGGATCTCCTCAGGTTTCGATATGACTTTTTGGTTGGACAAGGACTTTGCCATTTCAACGTAGCACCAAGATGTTAATTGGCTAACGTAAAGTCGCTGAGCATCGGTAGGTTCCGCTGCATGGGCGTTCTCGCAATAGGAAAGTGTGGTCAGAAAAAGCGTTTTCGATTTTGAAAAGTCTTTTTCGGAGGTCGCTTTTTGTGACGTTTCATAGGCGAGTTGGATACATTCACTTGCTGATTTGTTTGATTCAGTTGCCTGCGATTCCGGGATTGAATCGGCCGCTTCTTTTGGATTTTGATTTTTCTCTTCTTGAGCTAGCGTTATGTTGCCAGCAATGCAGAGCCAACATGTCGCAAGACAAACTACAAAACAAAAACGAAAATCGAATTTCACTAGATCGCTTTCAAAGAATTCAACATGCAAACCAAGAGCCGTGCCTACAGCTCAATTTCGCAGTAACGAGAAACTTGATAGAAAAACAGTCAGTTTTTGTAAAGATCGAAGTCGGAAGCGCCGGACAGAATTTTGCAACTTAAATCTTTGGCATGAATCGCTCTGACGATCCGTTGTTTTCAGGATCTGTTATTCGAAGCACAGAAGCACAGAAGCACAGAATCGCAAGGCAGCTGTCGTTGGACTGTCTGACCGGAGTCCTTATGCAAAGGACGACCAGAATTAAAGCTGCGATAAGATGCGCTGATTCGACGGAGCGATCCTCGCTATGAAGCACTCGCCATGAAGCACTCGCCATGAAGTACTTGGCATGAAGTACTTGGCATAAAATACTCAGCAGGAGTATTTTCAAATTGCCAGAATCAAGACAGGTGTCAATCTCGGGGTAGGTGATCTGTAATTTTTCACCCATTGGCTCTTCATTTCTGTCCTTCCATTTCCAACGAACTGGACATTATAAATGTTCCGAAGAGGAAAGAGAGGAATGCGTTGCGACGGATGCACACTCTTCGGTTACCGCATGTTGGGTGGCACGGTCTTTAGCCAGCACTTTCTCCAGAACTCAAATTGCTTTTTGTCAGCATGGCAAGTTGAATATTTGCTCGCTGTTTGGTTTCAGTATTCGTGCAACCGTTTGCCAATTTGACGAATGTGTAGCAAATCGTGGCCAGCCCAATCAAACAGCATGTCGCCAGCTTTAATTGGTCCATAGTGCGGATGAAATCCCAACCCGGCGCGAACGGGGGACCTTGAGTTCAGGATGGCTGGCATTCAACCTTCGCTGACGCCGCGGGTTGGGATTTTAAACTGGCTTAAACAACTTAGAGCGTCGTCGTAATCATATTTTATCCAAGTCAGGGAATGGACCGTTTTTATGAGGCTTTAGATTCCCAGCCCTTGGTGAGCTCACTGCGCGTTCGTGATTTTTGTTCACCGGCAGCGACGATGATCCTAAGCAATCGGACCAAAAGGGCTCTATTCTTGTTCATGCCGCAACAACGGGAACAGGATAATATCCCGGATGCTTTGCGAATTGGTCAGTAGCATCACAAGTCGATCGATACCAATCCCAAGTCCCCCGGCTGGCGGCATGCCGTTACGCAGCGCCCGAACAAAATCATTATCCATCTTGGCCATCGAATCTTCATCCGAAAGTCCATCCAGTTGCGTCTTAAACAACTGTTCCTGTAAGTCGGGATCGTTCAATTCGGTGTAGGCATTCGCCAATTCCATCCCTTTGATGAACAATTCAAACCGTTCGGCGATCGCCGGATTGCCCCGTTTTCGTTTGGTGAGCGGACAAATACTTGACGGATAATCGGTAACGAAAATCGGACCGATCAAAGCGTCTTCGACTTTCTCTTCAAAGATTTCATTCTTGATTACGTCCGAATGCTTGCCGTCGGTTTCAAGGTGAAGTTCTTTGCCAAGTTTCAAAATCGCGTCCGGATCTGATGGATCGATACCGGTGTTTTCCGCAAATAATTCATCGTAAGTCCGTCGCTGGAACGGCGGTGTAAAGTCGATCGTCTCATCGCCCCAGGGCAACACAAAACTGCCACCGATTT
>CAJQQR010000145.1 GCA_905480545.1 uncultured Pirellulaceae bacterium | reverse complement strand
CGTTGGGCGATAAATCCGGGACCGACTTTTTCATTGGTAAAGATCTCAACATCGGCCGGATGATCTACCGCGTAAAGCTTTACCAAATCAAAATACGCGGCTTCACGGAGTTCTTCTGTGATTTGCAATCGATATTCGCCGTCGATGGGCTTTAAAATTTCGCCGGGAATCTTGAGGTATTCCCAATTTCTACACGGAATGAACTGCCCCGCCGAATATTGCAGACCGAGCGGTGCGGCCCATAAACAATCGCTAAAAAACGTGTACTCCGTGCCGTTCCATGTGTAAATATATGGACATGATCCCTTTTCAAACATTTGCTCATAAAGTATCTGGCCGGACTTCGGTTTGAAAATCGACTGCGGCATTCCACTGGTCCAAAGAATGCGAATAAAGTCCACTTCTGTTTGATCAGCCAAACCAAAATGCAGCCGTCGCTTTTTAATCGTCGTTGCATAATAACGATCGCCAACCGTCAGCTCGACAAGACTGCCTATCGCGAATTTGTTAATTCGTCCTTTTGGAAAATTGGAATCACGCCCAGCAACGTGGACTTCCAACCAGTTGTTTTGATTTTTGGATTCATTGAACAACACTTGCACTGCGTTCCCGTTGATGGCAACCAGATCAAGTTTTCCATCATCGTTAAAATCGTCTGTGTCGGCTTTTGATAACCGCACGCCTGCCAGCGATTGCACTTTTGGTTTTGACGTGCCATTGCCCAAAATAATTTGCGAATCATCGTTTGACGACGATAGCAACGAATCGATCATCCCGTCGTTATTGAAGTCACCATTGGTCATTTCAACAGCGTTTAAATCGTTGGCAATGGCTATCGCATCCGATGTCATCGACTTGATCGATGCGTTTTTCGTTTCCGTCAAATGTGTGACGAACGTGTCCAAAGAGTGCCCCACCAAATCCCATGACGGTTTGCCGTCGACTTCAAGTGCCATGATGCTCTTACATTTGGCAAGTTTACCAAAGGACTCATCGAATCCACGAAAGCGAAATTTTGCGTGACCCAGATTCTCAAGGTAACCCGGCGGATCGTTTTCAAAACCAATCAACACATCAATATCGATATCACGATCAATGTCAACAAGATCCAGGGAAGTCACCCTGCTTTCCAATTTCGGCAGAGATGAAGATTTCGAAATATCAAAAAATGTCATGTTGCCGCGATTCAAAAGCAACCGCACTTCAGAACCGGTCGCGAGCACAAGGTCCAGATCTTTATCATGATCTAAATCGACAAGCATCCCTCTGGTGAATCCGCTCAGCTCCGGGCCCTCTTGATTGACCTGATGAAGCATTCGCTTGGTATCGGGCTCCATTCGGTTCTCGAAAATCGCAATACCCGCTTGGCCGTAGAGTGCGAAATCAGGGTCAGCGTAAATATTGTTTTTCGATTGACGATCCAAACGTGACGGATCGATCGGTCCTTTCGAGCTTGCATCAAGATCAAGATCGGCAACCAAAATCCCCTCATATCGATGGTCTAGTTTTTGCTCTAAATCCAACTTCCAATTGCGGCCATTTGGATCAGAACAATAGATACATAACGAATCCTCATAAAGCACAACGACGTCAAGAACTTCATCCAAATCATAGTCCAGCGATTTGACGTCGATTGGAGTTTTGCCACCCTCGATTACCACCTCAGGAGTCCCAAATGCAACAGCCGATGGATCCGCAGCAAGTGCATTCTCATTCAATTTAGAAGTGACATTTTCGCCCAACGATTCGATCAACATATCCAGACCATGAGCCTGTGTTCTAGCTTGGTCGATTTGGTTCAGCTCATGCGATTTGACGATATTCCAAAGGTAGTTGGTCCGAACCCACACTTCGGGCATCTCGCCCTTCGCTAATTCAGCATCGATCTCGTTGACCAATTTTTGTCGATCCGAGTTGCGGTTATCCGCATCAACAACCAACACAACGTTGCCTAAATTTTTTTTAAATTCCGCCCAAGCTTTTTGATAGCCCGGCTTGTCCTCATTTTCAGCAAGTCTCAGCAAGTGAAACGAAGCCAGTTTAAAATTGTCTTTCTGCAATTCGTATGCTTTGGCGATGGCTTCGGTTCGCTTTTCATTAATGCCCGGGTAGTCTTCCTCATCCAATACAGACGTTGTTTCATAGAATTCGGCGAATGGAAAAACACTTCCCTTCGCATTCTTACAAGCGGTTTCGAGCAGCTCGATATCCGTCTTATCAAGGCCCCCATTGACCAATTTACGAAACCGCACCGCCAACAAGTACGGCTCGAATGAATCAGGTTCTTTCTCGATTAACTCCTCAACTAAAGCTAATGTTGAGTCAATGTATGCCTGGTCGGATTCCAAATTATCTTTGTCGTATGCGAACTGAAGCACACGCAAGATGACTTGATTACGGTACGCAAGTAAATCGTCTGGAAGCTCTTTCTTTAACTTCAAATAGCGATCTTCAGCCTGCTCATAACCACCTCGAAATTGCTCATTTTCCAAACAAACTTTTGCTTCGTCGACCAGTTTTGTATATTCGGCCGCTTGCTCAGCTGTGACGATTTCTTCTGTGTCACGATTCAGCCACCAAATCACAAAACCAAAAATCATTAACACGCCGGCAACGACACCGACCACAGCCGCTGTTGATCTGCCGCATCGGCAAAACAATGGGGGGCTACATTTGGTTTCTGCGATTTTCGAGCAGTTTATTTTCATTCGTTTTTGTCTCAAGTCTAAACGCTTCGTCTGTGTTGTCGGGCTGATCGTTTCGCGTGTTTTTGAATACGCGTTAGTTGCACGGGCAGTTCAATTTGCGGTGATGTGAACGAATCTGTCGCCGGCCATTTTTGAGCTGTTATTATTGTGTTCCGACGAAAATCGACAATAGAAGGCTACCGCAATGCTGACGCTCCCCGTTCGGGGGAATCGCTGGACGCCATTTTTTTGAATCGAAAGAGCTTGCCGATGCGAAAGTTCATGTTGTGTTTACGAAAGAAGAAAATTTAGAACTGTGTTTTAAAAAGGCGAAATGCGTGACTTACGAGCAGTTAATGACCTGCCGCGTTATCAATGATTTTGGCTTGTTCGTTTTGATTTGGCTGGTCCAACTGATCATCTATCCATCGTTCGAGTTTACTGCGGCCAGCCGTTTCGCGAGTTGGCATTTGAAATACACCGGATTAATCACCGTTTTCGTC
>CAJQQR010000144.1 GCA_905480545.1 uncultured Pirellulaceae bacterium | reverse complement strand
ATTTCCCAAACCCTGTTTGAAATTCACGTTGTCTTTGACAAATTGACGGGACTTTAGGAGAAATAATGGCGATGGTCAATCCGAAACCGATGTCGGTCTTTGAAAAGAAAGTTGACATCCGTGTTCGCTATCAAGAGACCGACGGACAACGGCGATTGCACCACTCGAATTACCTTAATTATTTCGAAATCGGTCGAGTTGAACTGCTACGTGAAAACGGTATTTCATACAAGGAACTTGAAGACAGCGGCTGCATTCTAGTCGTCGCGGAAATGCAGTGCCAATACATTTTACCGGCCGACTATGACGACCTTTTAACGCTGACAACCAAGGTCACCAGGTCAAAAGGAGTTCGCATTTACCATGATTACTTGCTGAAAAAAGACGACAACCTGATCGCAAAAGGATCCTCAATCATCGCTTCGGTCAATTCAGAAGGCAAAGTCAAACCGCTTCCGAATTGGTTGTTAATGAAGCCGAAGTAATAACCGCCGTAAAACAGTAAAACACTCAGGTCGCGTCCCGAAGCCGCTGATCAGCACCACGACCTCTTAGCCCCACCATTACCCCCGTTTTAGCGGTCGCGTTCCGATTCTCGAGCACGCTCCAGTTGTGGTTTCTCCGAACGAATCGGGCCTTTTCTAAATTGAAAAAATTCATCGAAAGACAACGATTCATTTCTATTTTTATCAGCTGAGCGAAAGACTGACTGCTCACGATTTCGACGCTCATCCGTTATCTTCCCTTCACGCATCGCAAGCCACTCCGCGAATGAGACCTTAGAATCTTTATTCTTATCATAGGCTTGAAATACACGTTTGGTTTTCTTTTCGTCAGCATCTTCCAAACGGGGATTTGAAGGACGAGGACGATCCGTAGCGCGAGGACGATCTGTAACGCGAGGACGATCTGATTCCCTCGTTCGATCGCCGTCTCGCAAAGGAGCATCTTCCTTTGGTCGATCTCCGCGAGAATTGGAATTGCGGCGACCTATATTTGCATTTTCTTTCAGTTGATTGACTTCTTTACGAAGCAACGCAACTTCACTTCGCAATTCACGGATTAACTGGAACAATTCACGATTTTGATTCGTGTCATTCGACTCACGCTTTTTTTCCTGCGCGTTGGAACCTTGTAACCCCAGAAACAAAAAAAGACCGGCAATAAATATTGCATTTTTCATTGAATGCCTCGAAACAATAGTCGTGTGTTAGATATCGATGTCTTTAGGATATCGTATTTTTGGTGGGTGCGTGGCGGTCAAAGCGAAAACAATGCGTCGGAAATAAATTGATCGTACGCGATTCCCGTCGTTTGGCTGATATCGGGTAGATCTTCCACGACTGGCATCACCAGCGGAATACCATCCTGCGAACGAATCCCCTCTGCTTCACGCTCTGGATCGCAAGGAATCGCAAGGAATCGACACGCCATTGGTACCGGACTGTGGCTTGAAAGGTCTGAATCCAAACATCAAATTGAGACTTGAATTCATCGGAGTCAATTAAGGCATCAATTCGCACCGCGGTAAATAAATGACCAATTCCTTTGCCGACACTGCTGCTCGGAATCTCCTGTCGCAATGCAAACGGCGGTGCCCATGGGCCCCAATTCACTCCACTCAAAACACAGCATAAAAAATCAACAATGGTCGCAAGGCCGCGTCCTTTGTGACCGCCCATTTCTCAAAAACGTCCAAGCGGTAGGAGCGTGCCTCCGTCGATCATTTCTTCCGGATGCTCAACAACGTTGCCATGCTTACCAAAAATCCAGTCTTCGGGGACAGACTCCTTTTTTCGCTCCGCGATTTCAACCTTCCCATAAACACATGCGTTAGTCTCCATATTGACAACAATGGGCGGTTCGTTTTTTTCCGGAAATGCCACCGAAGACGTTGTGTTCAAACCATCAAACTACTGAACAATTAAACAAAGTACCGATTCTTCTAATCGATAATGCCGACAAACAGCCTTCATTTTTGGATAGCAGCACCTGTACCAACGGACAGCAACCTGATTCGTCACGTGTTGCTTACAAGCTATGCGAGCGACATCATGGCGCCTGCGTTTGTCCGGAAATAATGGTATCGAGTTCCGATTTTAGCTTTGGAAGAATTTCGTCGTACGGAAAAGCTCCCAACGACTCGGTGCCCTTTTTTAAGTTCACGAATTTCGGGCCGCACCAAAGCCCCAAATCCGCATCATCGGTTTCCCCTGGACCGTTTACTCGGCATCCCATTACAGCAATCGTGATCTTATGATCCTCTGCATACCTGGTCATTTCTTTGACTTGTTCCGCCAAATCGATGAACGCTTCATTTTCGACACGCGAACAACTGGGGCATGAAATAATATTCAGCGTCTTTAAACCGTAATCGACAAAGCTACGAACTCGACCGGCGTAAATGTCCTTGATGATTGACTTGCCCGCCTCGATTTCTTCATTTTTGCGGGAGTTGGAAACAGTGAGTGAAACGCGAACCGTATCGCCAATCCCTTTTCCAATCAGTTGCTCAAAAGCCATTCGTGTCTTGATCACGCCATCGGGCGGCATTCCAGCTTCTGTCACCCCCAAATGCAAGGGAACATCTGGACGCTTGTCCGCAAATTTTTGATTGACATCGACGACCAATCTCGGATCGGAATCCTTGAGAGAAACGCAATATCGATCAAACCCAAGCGAGTCGACAAACTCACAATGATCCAACGCACTTTCAAGCATTGGCGAAATGGAATCATCATGCGGATACTTTTCTTTTTTCGCCGGATCGACACTACCGCAGTTTACGCCAATTCGAATTGCACAATCATTATCTTTCGCAACGCCAACGATGTACTCGACTTTTTCTGTCCACGGTTTTTCTTTTTCGTGATGATAAAGATGCCCAGGGTTGTATCGAATTTTGTCCACATGAGGCGCAACCAGTTCAGCAAGTCGATAGTTTTCCTGCAAGTCAATGGACAGATTCGCCTGCGTCTGATTCCTAATTTCAGACAGCGATTCTGCGTCTTTCTTGCTATCCACCGCAATACGAACAACGTCTGCCCCGGCATTCTCCAAGAGCCGAATCAATTCGACCGTTGCATCAATATCCTGAGTCTTAGTCGCCGTCATACTTTGAACGGCGATCGGATTGTTGTCGCCGATAAAGATCGAACCAACTTTAACACTGCGGGTTGGGTTGCGTGTGATATTCATTACTTGATCTTAACTGGTGCCCCATTTTTATCACGGCAATCGATTTCCAAATGCTCCGGAAACAGCCCCTCGCTGCCGAGAATCTGGATCGCAATTTCACTCTTGTCCTCCAGCTCAGCCAATTCACGCCGCTTCTTGTTGTTCAAGTAGGCGGCAACTGTTTCATTGACTCGAACCGTAATTCGCTCACACTTACTCACTTCGGTTGCATGCATCAAGCTGCGGATGACTTCAATTGCCATGCTTTCAGCCGTTTTCACAACCGATCGACCACTACAACATGGACACTCATTGTACAAACTTCTTTTCAAACTCGGCCGGATTCGCTGCCGAGTCATTTCAATCAATCCGAAAGGGCTTGTCCGCAGAATTTTTGTTCTCGCACGGTCGCGTTCCATTAGGTCACGCAGTGATCGTTCCAATGTTCTTCGATGTTTCTCTCGACGCATATCGATAAAATCGTTGACAATGACGCCGCCGAGATCACGTAATCGTAACTGGCGTGAAATTTCTTTTGCCGCTGACATATTCAGCTGGAAAGCTGTATCTTCAGCCGATTCCTCGATTCGAAAACTTCCACTATTCACATCTATCGCAACCAAAGCTTCTGTCTGATCAATCACAATCGATCCGCCATTCCCTAGAGGGACTTCGCGACTGTTTATTTTCAAAATCTCTTTTTCTACACCGTACTTATGAAACAGTGGCTCGGTATCGTCATAACTTTGCAGCTTGCTCACGAACTTTGGCATGACAAGTTTCAAAAAATCTTCCGCACGCTTATGAGCTTCAGGTTGATCAATGTAGATTGCGTCAATGTCTGGCGAAACGATATCACGTATCGTCCGAATGATCATATCGCTTTCTTCATAAAGATCGCAGGGTGCGGGCGTGTTCTTGATTCGACGCACAATCGCCGTCCATAGGCGAAGCAGGTACGAAAGGTCGCGAGAAAGATCCTTTCGGGTACGACCTTGGCCAGCGGTCCGCACAATAAAGCCCAGACCTTTCGGCGGATTGAGATCGAGCATGATGCGTTTCAGCTCACGCCGCTCATCTTCATCCTCAATTTTTCGTGAGACACCAACACGACCGAGCGCCGGCATCAATACCAAATAACGCCCCGGGATACTGATATAGGTCGAAAGCGTAGGACCTTTGTTCCCGATCCCTTCTTTGATGACCTGGACAACCACTTCATCGCCGCGTTTAAAGATATCTTGGATCGGCGGTTTCACCCGCGGCCGGCTGGAATGAAATCTTCGACCACGACCGTTGCTTCGATTCCTACGAGCCTCTTCTTCTTCACGCTCCATTTGAGCGATCATTTCGGGGTCATGTCCGCCTTGCCGAAAGTACTGTGATTCGACGTCACTGATGTGAAGGAAACCATTCTTTCCGACGCCAAAGTCAACAAAGGCCGCCTGAATGGCCGGCTCGAGATTAACAACTTTTCCTTTATAGATATTTCCGACGTAGTTATCCGCACTCGCCCTCTCGACATAAAGCTCTTCGAGGACGTCGTCCTCCAGAATCGCAATCCGGCATTCTTCGGGTTGCGAAACGTTGATCAACATTTCCTTTTTCATCGCGTTGGGTATCTTTCCGTCGGACATCATCCGAGCAAATCCGTTGTTCGCGATCCTGTATGCATGTTTGCCGGTTCGACATCAAATCGTTCGAACGATTGTCTTGATCCTGGTACTTCCACTGATCCGAGAATCGCTCGCCAAATTTGGGCGAGGGCCAATCGAAAAGTGGAAGAGCAGGACGTTGAGGCTCGATCAAACTGCAGTGGCAGCAATGCGATTCTTGTTTAACAAGTGCATCAAGAAGGCTGCCCGAAAAGTTTGTTGTCAATAGACTCGTCGACGGCACGTCGACATCAGATCGCAAAGATAATTGAAAATTGGCTAAACCAAAAAGCCGAACACGACTTTTTGTGGACTGGGTTTCGTTCTGTCCAAAATACCAATACAAGTTGTTTCTTTCGAAAACGAGTTTCGATGATTCGATTAGCAGGCGAATGGTCACGCCTGATTATTTTCTGCTTTCGCAGCTTCTTCACCTGGAAAGCCGAGAGAGACCAGTTGGATGATCGCATCAACAGCGTCATTTGCGTCCGGGCCGTCAGCGAGCACGTCTAGTTCCGTCCCGCTGGAAGCCGCTAGCCCGATAATCTCGAGCACGCTTTTGCCATCCGCTTTCTCACTAGCAGTTTCCAGATTTACATCTGACTGATATTTTCCAGCAAGCTCGGCAATTAAATAGGCTGGGCGTAAATGGATGCCCTGCGGGTTACTTACCGTAACTTTCTTGCGTATCAAGTTTTTCATTTCCCTAGCAATCAATTATGCAACTTGATTGTTGTCCGCTTCTTCGAGAAGCTCGGTGATATCGCCCGAGTTCTTTGAGTTTTTCAAGAAGCGACAAAAGGTCTCATCGCGAAGCTGTCGAGAAATATTCTCTAATGCTCGCAGGTGATCACCTGGTCGATCGGGAGGAGAAATCAAGAGGAAGAACAATTGAACTTTCTCACCATCCAAGCTTTGGAAATCGACGCCTTCGACACTGATGCCGACAGTTCCAACCAACTCCTCAACGCTTGGATGCTTGGTGTGAGGAACGGCAATTCCGCGGCCAATGCCCGTACTACCGAGTTCCTCTCGTTTCATAATTGCTTTGACAATTCCATCCTGTTCAGCGGCATTGATTTGCCCCGATTCAACCAGTGCACCGACCAATTCTCGAATCACTCCGTCTTTATCGGTAGCAGCAAGTTCAGCTCGAATTGCCTCAGGTTTTACAAACTCAGAAAATTTCATCAGATTGTTCTCTCAATTTCGCGCCCCAGCCTAAACATCGCCGACGTTTCGCTCGAAAAAATGGGGCAAATTTTGTATCAGTTATTAAAAATGTTTTGGTTTTTTGCTGTTTCCAACGTTTTGTCGGAAGTTTGATTCTTTCAACCTTATCGTCGCATCCAGACCCAATGATCTTCTTACGTAGATGCGCATCGTTTTTTTTATCTTATGTGAAAAACCGTTTTCACCATATGTGGGACGGCAACCCCGACCAGACATTCTAGTCATCAACGTGAAATTCAACAAACGTACTACAAAAAGCACTGAGTATCACGTCGACACCCAAGCGACAATTGTATCATTTATTGACAATTTCCGATCAACCGGCTCCAACTAAGGCATGCCAGACGCACAAAAAACCTCTTTAAGGCGGCCAAACACCCACAGGCTACTGAAAAAGGTCAAATGCGACAGGTTCGCTAAACCGGATCTCGCCGTTATCAAGGGCCTTTCTCCATGAGTTCACGCGTTTTTTTCGATCGAGTTCCGAATTGGTCGCCCGAAAAAGGTAATTTTTGCCCGTGATAGCAAATAAGACCTCAATCGCGGTCACACGCACGACAAGTTCCGGAGATTCCAAATTATCGACCAAAACCTTGTCATAACCTGACTCCAATTGTGAATCCGAGTTAATTGCCAGCATCGTGATCAGAGCCTCTCCAACTTCATCGTATTTTTCCAAAAGTGTTTCCCGTAGGTTTTTGGAAAAATCGGAGTCGGTCTGAATTCGATCACGAATGGAAAAGACGATGGCTCGCCAGAAACTGCGATTCTGAGGATCATTCAAAAACTCCATCGCCGATAATGAAGAATCGATTGCCAATTCGGACTCAACCGCAAACTTCCTTACATAAATCTTTGTGTCCGAAAGCAACCTATCCGCTCCCGCCTCAACAATCGGGTCCATGTGAATCATAGACATCAAAGTTTCCTTTGCGGACTGAGTTAGATTATCTGCCGATGCAGTAGTTCTCCCAGGTTGCACCTTAAAATTCTTGACTGAAATTTCGCTAGACGACGTCGAATTATCGATCGTCAAGACCTGCCCCTTCGAAAGCGTTCTCACCTCATCGTCAAACTTGATGATGGCTCGACCACGCAAAGAAGCAAACTGGATCATGCGTGTGGCCGAGGCAGGGCCACCAACGGAATACGTCAAAAATACGGTTTCACTTTTCTTATCTGGAAATGCCACTTGAAACTTTTTGCCGCCCATTAAAACGTCGATGGCGGTGTTGGGTTCACTCAAATTTTGCAGCGATCCGATTCCGTTGTGCGCAACGATCAACGGCAAGACTTTCCCTTCGTTTAATTTGAAATCGAATTTACTGAAACCAAACATTTTCAGTTGCACTTTATCCATGATATTGAACTCTGGCTTGCAGTCAGACAGTGCAACGATCGTGTCATTCAAATGAACGGAACCGTTCTCCAGAAGCCCAATCCACTTTGCATTCTGCAAATCGGTTTTTCGAAATGTGGGTTCGGTATTAGTTTTTAAGATTGCAACTGCCGGACCATTGTTTGACTTAGCGGCGGGCTTAATTTCGGGACCCGATTCAATCATGCTCTTTTCGGCTACGGCCGGATTTCCTTGTTCAACGGACGATTCATTTGCCGGTTGCAACGCTTTGCCGCCGTTCCCTGAATCTGCTTTTTTGTCGTACTTCTTGTCCTTAAAAAGGTTGATTACTTCGTCGTTTTTGACCGGCTCCACCATTTCTTCCGAATTCAATTCGATTGGCGGCAACGGTTGAAAATTGGGTTCATTGTTTTTTAATTCATTGCTTTCCGGGTCGTCATCTCCAATCGCTCCAACAACGTCACCGGCCGAATCGCTATTTGGTGCCCCCTCATCTTCCTTTGCCTTCGACTCAGCGGCCCCCGTCTGAAACTCTGGAGCTGCGTTCGTCGTTGCCTCAAAATTGGACGAAACATCTATCGCAGAGGCATCATCCGATTTAGCGTCCGTTGCTTTGCTGGGGAGATTTGACTCTGGGCCCCCCTTAGCGCCACTTCCCTGTTTTGATTCGTTTTGCACAACATCCACAGTCCCATTTTCGACTTGCGGAAACCAATACGACGCAATAACAAGGGAAACCAAGGCGGTGAGACAAACCGTCACGAGAATAACGGGGATTAACTTAACGGGTCGGTTGGTCGTTTGTTTATCTAAAGCTGGATTCGACATTGAGTTCATCGAACCATTTACCGAAGGGGACGACTCCGTCGAAATTTCACTGGCTACCTCGCCAGTTTGACTCAATGAAGTATTGTTTAGAGACAAATGGAAAACGCCTGAATCTCCATCTTGAGAATCATTAACAAGCAGCGGTTCGTCCATCGACATCTTTGGCGGTGCAAATACGCCTTTTGATGGTTGAGAAACGGGACTGGTTTTCCATTTACTCCTCCTCGATCTGCTCTTTGCTGACTTTGAGGAACCCGTATCTATTTCTAGCTTGTTCACTTGCGGCGGATTCGTTTGCCCCGCACCACCAATCGCCTCCCTGCCCGACGCATGGTCCTCGATTACCGGAAAAACATCAGGTTCTTCTGTAGCCGCTTTATAAATTTCATTTGCGGTTTTGTACAAACGACTTTTCAAACGTGCAGAAGCACTTGTATCTAGCCCAGCAATATCAGCTAAAACCTGGTGGGCTTCGCAAATCTCAGCCAACAACATATCCGAGCCAATCACCAGTTTCTCAAACTCTGGCACTTGCTCAACATCCAGCGTACTGTCGAGATACTCGCTGGCATAATTCGGATTCGCCCCTAACCCCTTTCCGGTCGATCGGGCAGCCATCAATTGCGGTTGTGAAACAACACGTTTGATTCGCTCAATCAAAACCCGAATGCTTTCTGCGTCATTTATTTTTGCACGAAGCGCCGCAGCATCATCTTTGCCGATCGTTTGATCCAAATAAGCGATCAATGTTCTCAACGTTAAACGCATCTCAATTTCCACCATTCAAAAATTTATCGAGCACCCAATCCCTGATCGCGAAACATCTCAGGAAAACGCCGTTATGCAATTCTCCAACAAATAAAAAGCTGCTCCTCGTTATTGGTGACCGAGCCAGTACAAATCCGTACAAAAAAAGACTTTAGATAGAAAGTTTGAAAAAAATGCTTTCTACGAATCCAATTATTTTGTAACGCCGAACAATACTTCAACATTCGGCGAACAGTTCGTTAAGTCGAAAGCTACGACCAGATTCCGTTGCCTCACCTCTGGCTAGTCTCCCAAAGTGATATGGGGTTAGCGTCCGAGATCAACTCGTTCAACAAGGCTTTGTTTTTTGAAACGAGTTCCCGCCCGCCTGCCGTTTTGGTCTTTTCCGACGCAGGCGGGTCGGTTTTTATTGAATCGCCCGGCGACTCTCAATTGACCAACCCGCGATTGACCAAACCTCGCTCCCGATCATTTGCGGAACCTCCAAGCGAAACGCCCACCTTCTCAGCGGTGATTTCAAAACAAATGCAACTCCCATACCTCCCAAACCCCCTAAAATGGACAGTCGCTGCAAAATTTCTTGTATAGCATCTCCGCGTTCTCCGTTTGGATGCGATTTCACTCTTTCCATTTCTTGTCGTTTCTTTAACAATTGCTCGAGAACCAAGGATGGAAAAGCAAATGAACAACAACGTCGGTCCGTGCCAGCTTTGCAATCGCGATGACCTAGAAAAATTCGAGATTGCAAACTCAAGTGTGTTGTGGCTCTGCCACGAATGCGAACTCTATCAATATGGAAAAATCGTTGACGAAGATGCTTATGCGGCAGAATATCATTCAGGATATGAACGGCATCGGAAACAGAAAATCCGAACGGCGAGCATCCGTTTAAACCGCGCAGCTGCGCTCATGGATCAATCAGCAACACAGCCGCCAAGGCTCCTCGACGTGGGATGTAGCGTGGGAGCAACCTTGGAGGCGGCAAAGCAGTTCGGCTGGGAGGGCCTTGGTGTTGATGTCAGTCAAGATGCGGTCGATTTTTGCATTGAAGAGGGCTTAAACGCTCAGAAAGTCGATGGCCTAAAACTACCATTCGCTGACAACTCGTTCGACATTGTTTGTAACTGGCATGTTGTCGAACATGTTGAGGACGTTCGGGAAACTTTAGCTGAATGGAATCGGGTCATTAAACCGGGCGGACTTTTGGTCATGGAAACCCCAGACGCGGCTTCGCCGAAAGTTCGAAAACTTGGCCCTTCCTATCGAAAGTTCTGGGCCCCTGAACATACCTATACGTTTACCTTCAAGAACCTCTCTCGGTTCGTGAAAAACTCTGGATTCGAAGTTCATGCGTCACCCATCATCGGTTCGCTTCGTAACTTTTCTCCAACCTTCGCTGCCTACGCAGCTACCTATCAAACGTATCATGGTCTAAGAAAATTACTTGGTGTTCAAAAAGCGTTTCAGATTTTTGCGCGCAAACCAGTCGCTGATCAATCCCTGACACACACCCTAGTAGCGGCATGATATGCTGTAAGTTTCAAAAAACATGAAAAGGTTTCATGCCCTTAACCGCTAACCAATCCCGATGCGTTTCGGAAATTCTGTCATCTGGCTTCGGAAACTTGCCAGCAGCTTTTGGCAAGCAGGAGACCGATTCTCTGATTTCGAAATTCGAGTCAGCTTTCTCCAGCTCGGATAAAAAATTTGAATCAAGTGATCCAAAAGATTGGACTCGCGATCAAAACGGAAAAGTTTATGCGGCTAATCGTGTTGATGAATTCATCAAAGACTTCAACGAAATTTGGCAGCGGCCTGAACTGACGGAATTCATTCGTCTGATCTTGGGGTCAGGCTTTGGATTGGTTCAGGCAGATTATTTCGACAAACGTTCGGAGCGAACCCGGTCGTTTCCATGGCATCGAGACATGACGATCACCGTGAAGGAAAATGATCTGCCATCGGAAGATTTTGTTAAACCGACATTCCGAGCTGGCATACCCCAAGTCGAAGCCCCAATTCAGCTGCTAGAAAAAATGCTGACGTTGCGAATCTATCTCGATCCTCCAACGGTTGACGATGAGGCGCTCGTGGTAAAACCTAATACGCACCTGGTCGGTGAAATGGAATTTGATGACGATCAGGTAATCAACTCAAATGTGGGTGATGCTTTCGTAATGCGTCCACTGCTATTCCGCTCAACCCGATCATCCAAAACTGCTACAAAGACTTATAGCCGAGTCATTCATTTGAAATTTGCAGGACAACAAGATCTTTGGGATAAATTCGAATGGCGGACATTCGTTCCGTGCCCGCAAGAAGATGAGCGACATTAAAAACTGAAAAGAGCCGTAGAAAGTCTGATTGAACTTCGCTGCATTGCGAAAACATTTAATTGTTCAAACAATGCATCTTCTAATCGACAACAGCAGAAAGAACACCGAAGGTCCCCTAAACGTGAGTGCGTCGATTCGGCAATTTCTTCAATCGCAACAGATCTAGGTCATTTACCGAAGCAAATTTTTCGACCGAGTCGGCTTAAAAATTCCAAAACCCTCACTGCCTACTTTCATATCTCGGATGCTACTGACAGCGTCGTCCCTTTTAGGTCGATCAACCGACGGGCAATTACGGCGAGCCCCCAAGCGTGACGGGAGTTGAGCGGGAACTTCGACAATTAAAAAGTCGCCAGAATCGAGTGCAATTGTTCCTTGAAAGACCGCAGTTGCCGACGCACGTTCTGGTCCTAACGCTTCGGGGTGAATAGTCTTTGCCATTGTTTTTTTCCCAATAGCGGGTGACATGACGCCAAAACCTTGTAAAAACTCGCGGTCAACGGTGAACGGTAAAAGAATCTACACGTCGGGCGATGATGAAAATCCAAATTGCGATTTAACCCAAAAATAAAAAAAGGATCTCCGCCATCCAGCCGTTGCTCTAAAACCAATCTTTGCTTGAATTGACAGGGAAATCGTCAGCACCTGACTTGCGAAATAATTGATGAGGAACGTTGCTCTTTGAGTGGTTACGAGCAGGCGCCGCTCCAATAAATGCACGCGACATTCTTCCAAACACCGTTTGCTCGTTAGACAATCGATCCTTCTCGGGAATCGCGTCAGCGGTAGAACGCTTTCAGGGATTTCCCGTAAGGGAGTGGTCAGCTCCAATCGGAATCCAGAATTGCGTTCCGCCGATACATCGTCGCGATTAGTGGGAACGCTCTAAAACGAAATGCGGGATTGCCGCCAAAATTTCCTTCTCGGGAGAAGCTTGCAATTGCCCCAGCGCGTCAACCGCTTTCTTTGCGTAGTGAATTGCCATTGTTTTGCTAAAGTTGACCGAGTCACTTTTGGAAAACCAATCCAAGATCGTCGCGGGATTTAAATCATCGGAGCGGAGCGAATTCAAGTAAAGCGATTTTTCTGAATCGGCTACAGAATCCAATAGATGAATGAGCGGCAATGTTGGCTTGCGTTGTTCGAGATCAGTCCCCAGCGACTTCCCGGTCTTTGATTCGTCACCGACAATGTCCAATAGGTCGTCAACAATTTGAAACGCAATCCCGAGATTGGTCCCATATGCCGCGGCAGCATCGACTTCGGCGTCAGTTCCCCCTGCATAATGTGTTCCCAATTTCGTCGCACAACTGCAGAGCACGGCCGTTTTTGCATCGATGATTTCAAGATACTCTTTTTGTGAAAGATCGAATTGATCCTTGGTTCCAATTTGCCGCATTTCGCCCTCACATACCTTGTTGGTCGACCGGCCGATCTCTTGAGCTGCAAACGTCGTAGGTAATGTACTGGTTAAAAAAAATGCATGAGAAAACAAGAAGTCTCCGGTCAAAATCGCGGTTTGATTTCCGTACTCATAATTGATCGTCGAATTGTGTCGGCGTTGCTCAGCACTGTCGAGGATATCGTCGTGAACCAACGTTGCCGTATGGATCATTTCGATTGCGGCCGCAAGTTTGATTTGGTCCTCTGTGATGTCGCCAAATGACTTTGCGAATAATAGTAGTAGGGCAGGGCGGAGGCGTTTACCTGACAGCCGATTGCTCTTACGTAGCAATTCGTCCACGAATTCGTATTTGCTTGTCAGTTCCGTTTTCAAAAGCGACTCGACCTGCGTCATCTCCGCTGCAATTGGAGCATAAAGGTCGGTGAGCGGATGTTGCTTTGGTTCTACAAGCGGTTTTAACATTGGATGAATGGGCGACCCCAGGGGATCTCACCAACTTTCTTTATGACAAGTTCGAGTTCTTTTCGCGTGAATAATGCCCCGATTTTCCGCCAGATTTCTCGTCCAACTGCACCTGCTGAATGAGCATCCCACGGTCGACCGATTTGCACATGTCGTAAATTGTCAGGGCCGCGATCGTTACCGAAGTTAACGCTTCCATTTCGACGCCGGTCTTTGCCGTAACATTGACCGTTGAAATGATCTTGATCTGCTGTTCGTCGAGGAAAACGAATTCAATCGCGACCCCGCTTAACGGCAACGAGTGGCACAACGGAATCAAGTCCGAAGTCTTTTTCGCCGCCATGATCCCCGCCAGTCTTGCAACCTCGAGAACGTTACCCTTTGAAAACGACATTTCGCGAATCCGCCGTAACGTTTTCGCATCCATCTGAACAATTCCGCTCGCCTTTGCGGTTCGATTCGTGACGGCTTTCTCGCCGACTTCGACCATATGCGTGCGACCTTGGTCATCAAAATGCGTGAATTCAGGCATTCGGGAAACTAAATTAAAAACCGATTGAAACGGGGAAGATTAACCAATCGAGCTTTTCATTGCAATCGATGAGTATGGATTTTCGCTTGTTACGACACCCGCGCTTAGCCAATTGGGTTACGAACAATCAACGGTGAAATGATTCCCACAAAGGGTCCCAGCCGGAATTTTTAGGCATCGGAAGCGTTCGGCGTCGACTCAGTGCCCAGCGTGCCGGCCACTTTTGCCTTGTGGTACTCTACAAACGCCTCATTAAGAAGCTCAGCATTTTCTAGCAATCGATTTCGCTCATCTGATTTTAAAATGGCAAAATCAACCAAGGATTCGTCAGACTTTTGCTCTTCGCCTTTGTCGTTGTACGAAATCGTTGTCAATTTGACGCTTAAATAGGCGTCCTCCATGTCCGCACCATCGACGCTATTTACCGTATAAACGGCGAACTTGTTGGATTCATCAGATTTTGGAACCGGTATCTTCAAGAGATCGTCGATGCTTCCCGCCTTTTTGATTTGATCAACCATTTCCGCACTGTCGATCGGTAGCGTCATCACGACTTGCTCTTCGTTTGCCCATTTTTGCAATGCTTCGCTGTACGGTTGTCGCACCGCATGCCACACCAAGGCAACTACAATTACGAGAACAATTCCAAATTCAATCAACCAAATCAGATAGACGAACAATCCAGCAATCGGTAAACCTGCACCTCGCTTTCCAATATTCCAGCCGCGTTGGACGCGGTCATCGATTTGGTCCTTAAAAGAAATCTCTTCCTTGATCGCCTCACGCAATGCCGACCGTTTTTCCTGATCAACCTTTTCTTCCGCCATCAGATTATCGGCAACGATGGCAATAAATCGCTCATATTGAAACCCGTACTTTGCGGCAATGCCGCCGCAGCTAATCAGCAGTCCAATTATCAGCCCCACTGCCAGGTTTCGAACGTGACCGAGATTGATCGCCAAAACCCCTAATAACCCCAACGCAAATCCGAAGCCAATCGTGATCAGGAAAGTGACGTAAATCAACGGGATCCAGTAAAGCATAAGCTCATAAAGAAATGCAACTGCCGCAGAAATTAAGATGGCCAAGACGAGATACAGAATGCAAAGCGGGCTGAACGCTCCAGAGGGACGATACGTTTCGAACATGGCCTGTATAGACTCCCGCGAGTAGGCTACCAAATGTGGTTTATTAAATCACGATAAGCCTCTAACGTCCACCAAATTCAACACCAGCACAAGTGTAAATCGATACGGCAACTTGTTCCACGACTAATTTTGTTACGAGTGTGCATCACTGGGTATTGCCACAATTCTGAACAGGATGATTCAACGCAATCGATCGATTACGCTTCGATAAAGATCAATTGAACTCTCATCCTTTGGCGAGGTCCACATTGATCTATGCGTGACGCCAAATACTTTGACATCGTCGACCCCTTTCAGTGCAGCCGCCTCAACCGCAACCACACCGTCCCCCTTTCCCTCAATAATCTCGGTGAAGTCCTCGATCTTCTTTAGACCGTTTTCCGTCACCAGCTTGACCCACTTTGAATCAAGTGACCATTTCTCAATTTTCTTCGCAAGTGCCCCGACCTGATCTTCATTAATGCTCCCGTTATTGCCAAGCAACGAAGTATATCGCACGCCTTTATTTCGCGGCAGTTTGTTAAGCTCAGAAAGGAATTTCGAATCAGGCGTAAGATCGGTCGCAGCCTCGTTTACGCCATCTGCCAGACTGGATTTCAATCGCGAGAGACTTGGTACGACATCCGCTCCCGCCGCATAGTGCTCCCATACGTCCTGCCCAATCGCAAGCTTTGCCAAGTTTGATCCTTGATTTGGTGTGCAGATCATTATCAGTTGATCTACGTTTCCTGAATCCAAACGCGAATCTTCAATTGCATTCCGCGCAACCAAACCTCCCATCGAGTGGGCAATAATTGAAATCTTCTGGGTTGGAAATCGAACTTGGTGCTTTTTTAGTTCCTCTGAAAACAAGAATGCAGATCGACTGATCTTGTCGTCATTGGGATAGTCGAAGTAGCCAACGGCAAAACCTTCCTTTTTGATCATTTCCGCAAGAGGCTTCATCATTGATGATCGCGAATTCAACCCATGAACGAAAATGCAAAGCCTCTTTTTTGAAAAGACAATCCTCTCCTTCATCTCCTCATTTTTTAGACGCTCAGCATCATCGGGGAAAATCCATTCATCCAGCGTCAGCCCGAACTGACGTTTCCATGATTCGTCTGAATCTAAACCAAGAATCAGATTCCGCATGCGATCTTTGGTCGCTCGAAATCTCGCCCCCAGTAAATCGTGGTGTATTTTTACAATTAGCCTGTCACTGGCTTGATCGATTTCAAAATCGATCCCATTGCCTAACGCGATGTCGGTTGCCCTTAAACTGATTCGCGCAGCGAATCTCGAAAAGTCAATTGATCGAGATGAAGCAATCCAATCCGGCAGCTCAATTTCGCCCAAATCAATCTCCGCATATTTCAAAAGCGACGTAGAGATGTCGCTCAGTTTGACAACGCCTTTTTCCGCAGGCACAAAAATCTTGGTAACACGATTTTCTGAATCAAACTCAGATTCGAACTCTATCTTCTCGTCCTGGCTAAAGGCATGTTTGCCTCTGGCAAGCGTTCCCAACACCGCAATCGTTAGCAACACAATTAACAGCGATCCATTCTTTTCAGATCCGTCCATTTTAGATCCCACCTAACCGAGTAATGTATTCTATCGCGGAAAACCAAACTTGAATCATACCAACAAGCGATAGAACATACCCTTGATCTACAACCCGCCGAAAAAAACCCTGAACACCAACAGAACGCGGAAAGCATACCACAAGCCAGATCGAGACAAACCAGATTCCGAGCAGATAGGGAATTGCCGTCGAAATCGATCCCCAGTTTGAAGTTACAACCCAATAGGGAAGCACACCATAAAGTGCAACGCAATAAAGGATGGAAAGATGACCAGCCAAGTTCCCCAAAAGACTTCCGAGATGGGCGGCACCCACATTTTTGTTTGAGGCAAGTTCGTTTTGCATGCTGCTTCTGGCTCGGAAGAATACTAACGTGGATGCATCCCTAGAGCCCGAAGCTACATAAGTTTCCACGATAACCCCAGAATCGTTGGCAAGTAGCTGCCAATGTCCCAAATTTTTTGGCCAGTGCCGCCGAAGAACATTATCGCGCTTTGGAAAATTCCCGTTCCGACAACGCCGATCTGCCCAATGGCAGCGACTGCGACGGCAAACTGACCGATGGCAAGTGGCGCTGCCACGAATTGCCCAATTCCGGCGACTCGAGCTGTCACGAACTGCCCGATCGAGAAATATCCGCTTACAAATTGGCCAATCGCGAGAAAGCCTTTCGCCCACTGCCCGATCGCAACAAAGCCATCAGCGCACGCCATCTTTCCAGTTTCCGGATTGGGCCCGTAAGCAATTTAAAGAAACGGTGTTTCACCAATGGAGAAATGCCAGGTGTACTCTTCGAACTGAACACCATCGTCGTGCGTGTACGTCTTCCAAATACCTGAACCGGTATCGTGTAACTCGTACTTGGCCGGTTTTTCAAGCTTGTATCCACCGCTGGAGCAACATTTCATTTTTATGAGCCCGATCTAAGTTGCTCCGATAATCGACCTTTTTCGTCAATAGTTGCAAAAAATCGGCCTCAATCAAACCAAAATGTCGCGAATCACATTCCCTGAAACATCCGTAAGTCGGTAATCGCGACCGCTATATCGATAGGTCAACTTTTCGTGATCCAACCCCATGCAGTGCAAGATTGTCGCATGTAAGTCATGAACATGCACCCGTTTTTCGACTGCCGAGCAACCGAATTCATCGGTCGCGCCATAGCTGATCCCTGGCTTCACACCGCCGCCCGCCATCCATACGGTAAATCCATAATGGTCGTGATCGCGGCCATTTTTTCCCTCGGAAGTAGGAGCTCGACCAAATTCACCACCCCAAATCACCAACGTCTCATCCAGCAATCCTCGCAGCCGCAAGTCTTTTATCAACGCAGCAATGCCTTGATCGCATGCCTTGGCAAGCTTCGCATGCCCGCCCTTGATATCACCGTGCCCAGTGTCCCATGCGATGTCGTAGCCATCGATCGAATGTGAAAGCTGAACACACCGCACACCGCGTTCGATCATTCGTCGTGCAAGCAAACAGCCTTTCGCATATTCACTTGTTCCGTACATCGCCAGAGTCGATTTTGATTCCTTACTTAAGTCGAACGTCTCGGGAACAGCGAACTGCATTCGAAACGCCATTTCCATGGCCTGAATACCAGCTTCCAGTTGTTGATTTTTTTCCTGCCGCTCAAGGTGCATTCGATTCAATTGCAAAAGCAAATCTGCTTGACTACGCTGGTCCGCGTGTGAGAGTCGACTGTTTTTTAAATCCTTTAGTATTTGGTCTGGGCGCATCGATGCAATGTTTACATAGGTTCCGGCGTAGGCACCAGGTAAGAATGCGTTCCCCCAATTGGCAAGCTTTCCACGAGGTTGTGCCCGCGGACTCATCGCTACAAAACCAGGTAGATTTTGATTGTCGCTTCCCAATCCATAAGTCAGCCACGAGCCAAGACTCGGACGACTTGGCTGAAGGTGCCCCAGGTTATACATCAAGATCGCGCCAGCATGCTCGGGTATATCCGTGTGCATAGAATGAACAAAACAAAGTTCATCAACCTCCTGTGCAACGTGCGGAAATATATCGCTAACCCATTTCCCGGTTTCCCCATATTGTTTGAATTTAAAAGGGGACGGCATCAAGCCATTCTTCGTATTTCTCAGTGTTTTTCGGTCTACAATCTGCGGACGTTGGCCAGCATTCTTTTCCAGCGAGGGCTTATAATCGAACGTGTCAACCTGCGACGGACCACCGGGCATAAAAAGCTGAATCACACGTTTGGCGGTCGGCGCAAAATGTGGAGCCTTGGGGGCAAGCGGGGTCGCTGAATTTGAACTGAGTCGAAGGTTCCCAGAAGCGGCAGGCTGATTCCCATGTGCATCGCCTTGAGCCAGAACACTTGCCAAACCGATCGACCCAAAACCAGCTCCCATTCGAGCGATCATTTCTCGACGGGACATCGCACTAAACGGATTTCGGTGTAGCATCCTGATTCTCCTCTGCTGATTTCTGAAAATCGTCGATCATTAATTGATGAACAAAAATTCGTTGCTGCTTAACAACGCCTGACAGTAATTCCGCCACGCATCATTTTCCCCAGATTGTGAATTGGGTTTCATCGTAGTGAAACGAATCCCCAAGTTCAGTTCTTTTTTAGTTGGTAGCCGACCAAACAGCAACCGATACGCAAAAAGGATACGTTCAGGAACTGCTTTCGACACACCCTGTAGCTTATCCGCCAGAGCTTTTGCCCGATCGGACATAAACTCACTGTTAAGCATAAAAAGAAACTGCTGCGGTACGATACTTGTTGGCCGCTGGGCTACTGTCGCTCGCATCATCGGAAAATCGAACGTTCGCAAAAATTCATCGCTCGCAAAGCGATCTCCGCCGCGACTGACTTTGAAGTAAAGAGTTCGTCGCCGACTGTTGATATTTTCTGTTGGTGGTCCGCCGAGTTTCAAATCAATTTCGCCCGTTACCGAGAGTAAAGCATCACGCCACGACTCGACATCAAGTCGCCTAGGATTCATTCGCCAAAGCCACTGATTTGCACCGTCGATTCTGAAGGATGAATCATCGTAATCGCTGCTCATCTGATAAGTCGCCGACGTCATAATCAATCGGTGAAGCGACTTTAAAGATCCACCATTTTCCCAAAATCGACCTGCGATCCAATCAAGCAACTCAGGATGAGTCGGTACGTCACCTAACTTTCCAAAATTGCTCGGCGTTCGCACGATTCCCTCACCGAAATGATGTCGCCAAACGCGATTCACGAAGACCCTCGTTGTTAACGGATTGTTCCGTTTCGCAATTGCATTCGCCAGTTCCAGCCGCCCACTGCCATTGGTGAAAGGTTGCGGATTCTCCCCCTCAATAATTCGCAAGAATCGACGTGGGGCTTCTGATCCGGATTTGCGAAGATTGCCACGAATCGCGACTTTCATGTTCGAACTGCCCGAGTCTCGTAGTGCGTGGGCAGTTGGAAACTTTGCTGGAGAAGAACTTCGCAGGTCTTCCAGCTCGGCCTTCAGAGCAATCAGTTGTTTCGTTTCGTCGTCCGTCGCTTTACGTTTTTCGTTCTTGATCAATTGATTTAGCTTTTGAATCGCCTTGTTTTTTTCGTTGATGCGTTTTTGAAAGTCGTTGTATTGTTGAACGACTTCTGGAGGAACTAGCGGAGCGTCATGAATCGACGTGTTATTAAAGATTCCGGCCAGAGAATAGTAATCCATTTGCGGAATGGGATCGAATTTATGGTCGTGACATCGCGAACACGACGCAGTAATTCCCATCAATCCCCGTGACAACGTATCGACGCGATCATCAAGCGTTTCACTTTTTGCTTGCGCAACACTGTCCGGATCACCACCGTCACTGTTGTAGGACGGCCCCAATGCAAGAAATCCGGTAGGAATCGGATCAGGGAAATCTTTTAATAAATCACCTGCAATTTGCGTGCGTAGAAATTCTTCAAATGGCAAATCGGAATTCAGCTTCTCAACCACCCAATCGCGATAACGCCAGGCATCGTTCATCGCTCGATTGTCATTAAAACCACCAAATCCGTCACTGTACCTGGCCACATCAAGCCAATGTCGGCCCCATCGTTCACCATAGTGTGGCGATTCCAAGAGGTCGTTCACCAATTCTGAAACAGTAAGAGCAGAATTACTTTTAAACCCAATTGTAAATGACTCAACCTGTTCAGGCGTTGGCGGAAGCCCTATCAAATCAAAGTAAATTCGCCGAACCAATTCGTGCGGCTTCGCCGGCGCAGCTGGCGTTAAAGAATGCTCATTCAGTTTTTGCAGAATGAAAAGATCAATTTCATTCTGCACCCAATCTGAGTCGCTCAGCTTTGGAATTGCTACCTTTGCTACTTGCCGAAAAGACCAATGCTCAGATTGTAATTTTTTCCAATCGTAATTCGCATTTGTCTTAATCACCGGCGCAGCATCCGATTTCGGCCAAGGCGCGCCGATCGTAATCCAATATTCAAAATCCTTGATTATTTCGGCAGAAAGCTTTTCATCGGGAGGCATTTCGTACGACTCCCATTTCAGTGACTCGACCATTAGACTTTCAGCCGGTTGCTTAAGATCGATCACCGGGCCACTGTCACCACCCGATAGAAATTGGTCGCGATGTTCAAGTAGCAAACCACCCTGTACCGTTTTCGCGTCATTCGAGTGGCAATTGTAACACTTCTCAACCAACACCGGCCTGATCTTCTTTTCAAAGAATTCAATACCAGCTGATTCAGAATCATCATCCGCAAATAGCGAAGGGGAGCAGCACAAAAATCCGATCCATACGAAAAAGATAGGCAGTATGCGTCTGGCAAACATGCCTACACCACGTAATTTAAAAAAGAGGGATGCTTTCTTGCCAGAAATTCGGTGTTCCATATCAAGCCTATGATTGAGGATCAGTTACTCGGACGCTGCATCTAGCATTCCATCAAATAAAAAGACCAACTGGGGTAAACACGTTTAAAACAGTCAGTTGGCTGGACCCAAAACGCGTTTGAAAAAAGCTGGCAACCGTTGCTTCGTAATCAAAAATCCGCAAATACGACTTAGTGAAAACGAGCTCGTAAACGTCCTTACGAACTCGAATTAAACTTCCTCACGAACTCGAATTCACTTGCAAAATAGGAAAACTACTTTAATTCCTTGATTCGGATGTTTTTCCATGCAACATCAAACGGACCTTGTCCTTTGCCGATTGAATGAACTTGCAACCCGATGAATCCCTTTGAGTGGGTTTTAAAAATTGCTTCGTCCGTCAAGTCTTCAATCATTTCTCCGTTGATCCAAGTTTGAATACGCGGACCGTTCGCAACAATTCGGTACTTATTCCATTCACCACTTTTAAAATGTGAATGCGGTTTTAATCTTTGGGGAGGAGTCAACCACCCGCGGCCGGTCGCTTCACCGTAAACATAACCAGCTTCTGCTTCACCAGCTTCGATTTCTACCTGCGGTCCATTCACTCGTCCGAATTTCTCCTTACTATTTTTCCCAACAGGCTTGGTTTGAGAGCGAATCTGGACACCGGAATTCAATTTATCGTGGCACTTGACTTCGAATTCCAATTCAAAATTCGCATAGTCTTTCTTGCTACATAAAAATGAATTGGGACTGCCGTCTTTGGTCGTGCCATGAATGGTTCCATCTTTGACAACGTAATCCGCGGTTCCATTTTTCTGAATCCATCCGCTCAACGATTTGCCGTCAAACAAACTGACCCAATCATCATTGGCCTTGGCGGACGAGGCAGCATAAAAAACGACACATGCAATTAAAAAGAGACGCAGCTTCATCACGATTCCTTAGGTGGGGTATTACGGGGACGTATTCTCCATTAGAGCATAACTGGATTGCATCAAACAACCAAGTTTGTCGGAGAAATAATCAGGCGACTGCTCTTGTTTCGCTATTGTCCGGATGTAGTGATTAAACGCGGCAAATGCTGTCCGAGAAATGTCATTCAGAGATCATTAACTCATTTTTTCCGCCAATTAAATCCGCAATCCAAAATGGCAAATAAACAATCAGGAACAAACCCAATGCCAGAACCTGTACACCAAACAAGTACCACGGCCATTCGCCGAAATAATCGATCGGCGTTTCTGAAGCTGGTTTATGACACGTGTAGAAGTAGTTGGCGTTCGCATTTTCAAACAGAAAATTTATCGTCCCGTTTAAAATCCCGGACACCACGGCGAAGGCGGACAAAAGCAAAAACGATTTGATTAGACTTTTGAATGTTGGCCGCATCCTGTAAACAAACGTCGCGTACATTGCCGCGATCACTAAGCCCAGATGAATCGTCCAAAATGAAAAAAAGGTGTAGTGCGGAAAGGCTTGTTTGATATCCGGCAATAAGACCGCAGCCAACGTGCCCGACATGACCCAGAAAAACAAAATTTCGTAGGCGAGGTAGTTTTTTTTGTGAAGCACCAACCAAAACGTAACCCCGCAAACATTGCACATCGCCAGCGGTAAGTGCTTCCCCGGATCGAAACCATTCCTCGCTGCATCAATGGAAATAAACATGACGAAATAGGCAGCAAAAATGCCGTACCCCATCACTGCACCGATAGCAACCTGACGATCTTCGCTTGCTCGACGCCCCCAAAAAATCAACACAGCGGCGGTGATACAGCCAACGATCAATACAATGAAATGTTCAGTAGAAAACCGACTGAACTGATCATTTTCAATGAAAAAAGCCTCAATCATGCCGACCTATTGAGGAAGAAAATCCAGCGAATATGCCACGCCGATTTCAAAATCGGGTTTCAACATTTTGATCGCCTGCAACTGCTTAACCAATTCGTTCCAACGCTCTACCGTCATTGTTCCAACTTGAGTGTCAACATTAGGCTGACAAAGCGACTTTGCTTCGGTCGCTCCCTCGTTTAGAGCCTGAAGGTCATGTTCTTTATTCAACTTTTCCATTTCTTTGTTCGCTTTTTCCGAATCGGCGATGTAGTCAATCCACCCCTGTTTGGTTGCAGCCACGAATTTTTTGACCATCTCACTTCTCTCGCTCACAATTTTTTCGCTTGTGAACAAACAACTGGTATAAGGATTAAATCCCAAATCTGACAACATCAAAGTCACTGGTTTTGCACCTTTTCGCTTTACCAGGATTGGTTCGCTAATACTGTACGCTTGCTGCGTGTAGGATTTATCAACCAAAAATTTGGCGTTGCTTCCAGAATAGGTCACCAAATCAACGTCCTTTAGCTCAACTTTTTGCTGCATGTATTTGTAGAATGCTGCGTCCGAGCCAACCGCGAGCTTGACTCCCTCTAATCCTTTAAAATCGGTGATTCCAGATTCTTCATGGACCATAATGCACCGAGGGCTGTTTTGAAACGCAGCGAACAATGCCGTGATTTTCGCTCCGTCATTCCGCTTGAGTAGAATGCGATGAGCATTGGCAACTCCAAATTCGACACGCCCCAGATCGACCTTAGCCTCGACATTTGCACCTGGCCCACCGGGAATAATCTCGACATCAAGCCCCACTGCTTCATAATGCCCGTTGAGCAATGCGGCGTAAAACCCGCCATGCTGAGCATCCGGAAACCAATTCAATTGAATGCGTATCTTGTTTGAATTCGCGTCGGATTGCGTTGAGCCACATCCCGCAATCATGAGGAATAACAATGCAGTAAACGACGCAAAGGCTAAAATTTGAAAAATTTTCATTGCTGCTCTCAAACTGAACGCTGTGGTATCCGATGCAAAAGTGAATATTTTACGCGGTTCGAAAGTTAAGAAAACCTGTCGTCTGATGCGAACAATTCCCGGGCAGCTCTCTTAAATGGAAAAAACGAGTCAGACGATACGCATTTTCCGTGAGACAGCTATTCTCAGTTGCTAAGCTCAGCAACTGAGTTCTGCCGACGACGCTCACCTCGTGACGGCTTTCATAATTTCCGTGCGAAGTCCAGCCAGCTCCGTCAACTTAATCACGCGAATAGCATTTGTTACATTCGCTTTTGCCGCTTCGGCCAGAGCGCGAGAGCTTTCAGTGATCTGATTTTCGTAGCTCAATGTTGGATGAACAAAACTTAAAGCCATGTCGATTGAAAAATCTCGGGACAGCTGACCAATCGTGCGACTTCGGCACTCATGCCCCTTTATTCACTCCATTTCCTTGCTTTCATTTCCTCGCACTAATCAAGCTCTAAAAAGAAGAGAATCGAACCGGCAATCTTTCTTCTGGCTAACCACCGCTGTTTAGATCCCAAGTATTTCTTTCATTCTGGCTGGAGGCGACGATTAAAAAGAAGCAGCCTCGAGTCTAACCGGCCAGACATGTGACTTCGCATTCCGGACTCTCATCCAGCATCGGGTTCATCATTGCTTCACGCAGAGACATTTTTTTTCATCGTGTTCCAAAGCGATTTTCACTCACCGATCTTGATTTTCGTAATTACCGCTGCATGGTCAGATGGAAATTCGGGAAAGCTACGATCCTTTTGGGATGGGTGATGCAAAACCACGTTTGAAGTCATAGGATTCGCCAATTTGCCTAGCGAATAAATATAGTCAATGCGGGCATACGGATCCTGATATTCCGGCCGCGGATGCTTTTCCGTTGGCACAAATCCTTTTCCAGATTCAAAAACGTATTCCTTGCCCACCGTCGTCCATGTATGGCCCAGGGTCTTGCTCGTAATATCAGGATTAGCGGTTCGATAGGTGTCAACAAACTTCAGTTTCTGCATCGCCCGTGAAACCTTGATCGAAAGCACACGCGAATGATTTAGCTTTCTCTGCCGCGTCACCTCGTTGTGGTCCAAATGAGAAACGCAATTGAAGTCACCTGCGACAATTAGAGGCACCGAGTCGGAGGATTTCACATCACGCTGAAACACATCGTGATGCAGAAGTTGTTTGAGGTGTTCAAATCGGTTATCGTCACCTCGTGCGAAGTCTTCATCGGACAGAGATTCGTCTTTGATCTTCACGATATGCCGTCCACCACTGGTCAGCCAAATGTCGTAGACACGAACCTTTTGACCTCCAGGCAATTCGACCGTCGCTGCAATAAACGAAAACGGATTTAGCCCCTTTAGCAGTTGGACGTCCGACAGCGGATAGCGACTAAAGATACAGAGGTTTGCTTCTGCGCTTGCCGTGTGATGGTGAAACCCCAGCGCGGCAGCGATATCAGCGGCCGCCCCATAAGTCTCAATCATAGCCACAATATCGGCTCCGCTCTGTTCCACAATTTCGATCGTGCGTTGGCGTGCCGTCTTCTTGTCAACGTTATAGCGAGGATCTTGATTTAACCTGCCCCAGATATTCCATGTCATCACATTCAACTCGGTACGAGAGATATGGTGGGGACGAATCTGCGGAGTCACAATTGATTGGGACGGTGCACCCTTTTTTTCAAAGTACCCAATCTGAGAAGGAGTTTTTCCTTTCCAAGCACTTACGACCGGAGCAACTTCGATTGTCGCCGATTCCGGATCCACACTGACGCTTGCAAAAAGAGGATCGGTATAATAAGCCATCCTCGTTTTCCCACCGACCCAATAATAAGACGCTGAATTGACATGCAAGTAGGAAACACCGTCTATTTGAACTAGCGAATCGACATGGGTATGTCCGTTTAAACAAAGCAGAATCTTTGTTTTAAACCGGGCGAGAAGTTTCTGAATATCTTCCGCATTGTCGACAGCACCAACTCCTGCCAACGGCTGGTGGCTTAAGATCAGGATGGGCTTAAGCGAGCTTTCCAATTCTCGCTGAAGCCATTCCAACTGCTGTTTACCAACATACGATGGATAGCCGCCAGCGTACGTGGGGGATCCTTCATCGTTTCCATCAAGCACCAATATCCGGACACCACCTACGTCCGTTCGGTAATAGCTGTTCTTAATTCCCCATGCACGATAACAATCATTGCGAGTCAGTCCGTGATCGAATTCATGATTCCCAATGACATGAAGTGTGCGATCGTGGGCGGAATTAAAAGTGTCAGCAAAAGCCTGGTGGTCTTTGTTTGGGTACGCAAAATCACCTAATTGTATGAGTGCGTCACAATTTGCTTTTTCCATAGCCGCGACAAATGCATCGAGACGCGAGCTGGCATCGACCGCCAAGCCGCCGTGCAAATCGGCGATCACTCCCAACTTGATTTGCTTGCCCGACCGAAACGTATTTGCCAACGAGCTTGACGGAATCAGAAGGGAGGACGAGCTCATCGCAGCCATCGCCTTGACGGCTGTTCGACGGTTTGGCTTTTTCATCATAAGACGCTTTTGAATCGGTAAACGTTAAACGACCAAGTCTATCCGACAGGTGGGGCAATTTGAACACTTAGCCCAAATAGTCGTCGTCCCGCGAAACGTTCGTCGTAACTTGGCGGGTACCTTCGCGTAATTTATCGATTGAAAAAAATGGACGAATGGCAAACGCAAAACCGTGCCAAGCCATCCAGTTACTAAGCGGAAAGTCTTGAATTTCGTCGAAATTGACCAAAGCAAAATGAAGAAGTGGCCCGCCAATCCCAATTCCGTGTTGGTGGCAAATGAGGTTGTTTCCGGCGGTCACATCCGAGATGATCTGACGGCTGAGTTCTGAGCAAGAAGTTGACAGCCTTGCGGTCAGTAAACGCGCTGATTTTTTCATCTTCGACAAAGACCAACACGAGGTAACATTGGATAAAATCAAGGACAACAAGATACTGGAACGGCGCAGGCACCTTCCAAGCCTAATTGGCAACTTTCAAACTACTCGAAACCTCTATTTATGAATGGACAAAAACATGGAGACTCTATTGCCAATGCTGGGTTGGTGCACCTTGATCAACTTCGCAATGTTGAGCATCTCAACCATCACGTTAGTTTGTTGTGGCGACTGGATTATGAACATTCACAAGAAGCTATTTCGGATTAACGACTCGGATTTGCAGCGACAGTACTTTGGATATCTGGCCCATTACAAGATCCTGATTACCGTTTTCAATCTGGTTCCTTACATCGCATTGCGCATCATCGGAACCTGACGATTGGCTTGTGAAATCCGTCTTAAATTCCTGTTAAATCGGACTGCGCGCGTCTAACGTTCTGCGACTTTTTTTCTTGCTGCTGATCGTGGTAGCGATTCCGATTTATATCCAGCGTTTTAGTAATACGAGGTATCGCCTTCAACACTGACAATCTTTTTCGGAAGGCTTGGAGAGCGTCTGAGCGTTTCTGATTTTGCCTTCTTAACGGGCGAATGCACAGGCATACCTTCAAGGAACAATTGAAGGCGAACTCTTTGTAAAACGGAAAAAGAGGGCATTGTAGATTTCAAACATTGTTCACTGTCCTTTGATCCGAGACGCTGGATGTAGAACGGCTTTTCGCCTCGCCAATGAGAGGCTTGCGACGGGGTTGTTAAAAAAGTCGACTTTTTCTGTTGAAACTACTGAATAACGAGCCGTCATCCCATTGAAAAATTTCGGCTCCAAGCCGGTTAAACGAAACGCGTGACTGCCATTCTCAACTAATGAGGACTGTATTAACGTTCGATTTCAAGAATGAATCCATGTCTTCAGCCATCGCTGTTCCGCCGGCGCAAGTTGAGTTGGTGGGCGAACGCTCGTCATCGCTATTCCAAGAAGAAACTGAACATCGCAAAGGTGGCGCATGCAGATGAAGTTCAGTTCGTCCATTTTACTGAGAAGGCCGATAGCTCTTGAATCTCCAACCCACAAAATGCAGTTTTCGGAACATGAATTGCGATCCATTCAAGCATCGCCTGCCACTTCCCTCTTGCTTCCCATCAACAAGATGTAAAGGGACGGGACGTAGTAGAGCGCCAAAATCGTCGCTCCCATTACACCACCGGCGATCGTGATCGCAAGTGGCGGCCAAAATCCTCCGCCACCCAAAATCAGCGGCGCGAAACCAGCCATAGTGGTTAATGACGTTGACACGATATGACGCGAAGCATGCATGACAACATGCCTGATTGCCTCGGGATCACCAGTTCGAGCGAGGTCGTCTTCCTTGATCGCCGCGAGCACAACAATCGAATCATTAATCGCCACACCAATCAGTCCCATTGTTCCAACGATCGCCATAAAACCAAATGGAAAACCGAATAACCACAACGCCCCCATTCCCAAGCCGACGGATAACATCGCGACCGACGCAATAATACCTGCCACGCGAAACGAACCAAACGATAAAACCAAGGTCGCCATCATTAGCACGCCTAAAATCCCGACAAACGAAAACAGACTGCCAACCGCTTCGTCTCGCTTTGCAGCTTCACCGCCAAACTTGATTTGGTAACCAAACGGAAGGCTGTTTTCAATGCCGCTCTCAGTCAGTCGCTTTCGCAGCGGAATCAATATCTCATTTGGTAAAACGCCAGCCGGAATGAACGTTTGAATTTCGTTCATACGTCGCCCCGACAAATGAACAATCGTGGCATACTCGTTGACTAACTTCTCTTCACCTAAACTCGAAACAGGAATCCCCGGGAGTAACTGCCTCGACGATCCTCCTGTCTCGCCATCAGGTTTTGCAAGAATTTCCACGCCGCGTATAGACGAGAGTTGACTTCGGTCCTGATTTCCAAGGCGCACCCTGACAGGTAACTCTTCGGTTTCTTCGCGAATGCTACCGCCTGTCGCACCTTCGAGCATCTGCGCCAACTGGTTTGCGATTTCGCCGTTACTTAATCCGACCAATCGAGCTTTTTCTTCATCGATTTGAAAATCAAGCTTTGGAAGGGTTTCGCTTAAATCGCAACGAGTGTGAATCACACCGGGAGTACTCGTCACGACTTTGCGAATGTCATTTCCAATCATCCGAAGCTGATCGAGATTCGGGCCAAACAATCTGACTTCAACCGGTGCATCGAAGGGCGGCCCCTGTTCTAACTGGCGAACCAAGACACGATCTCCGGTAAATTTTTGATTGGCGATATCCTGAAGCTCATGAATCAAACTGGGAACGTCTTTCGGCGAGTCAAGCGTCACAACAGCTTGCGCGTAATTGGAAAAGTTTTTTCGCCGAGGGATCACGTTGTAATAAAACGTCGGAGCACTCTCACCCAAGAACCAATCGACGGCCTTTACGCGCGGATGCTTAATAAATTCTTCACGAATCGCCATCGCCGAATCTAGCGTGTGCGAAATTGAAGCTTGATTCGGCAGATCCAACTCAATTTGTATTTGGTCACGCTCTGAAGAGGGGAAGAACTGCTCCGGAAGTTTTGAGGCCTGCATGAACCCGAGAACAGGTAGTGTTACACCAATCAAAATCCCAATCGCCGGACGTGAGAAGACGGTTCGAAGCGAATTTTCGTAGCGTTGACTTAGCTTTTTCGGACTCGCCCCGGCGACCCACCAGCCATGCAATTCTTTGTTGCTTCGTCCTCCCACAAAGGGGCTGAAAATCCCAGTCATCGCTGCGATTACGGTCATCGAAAGAATCAGGGAACCGAATATGGCTAGAATCACACTAACAGCGATGGAACCGACAAATTCCCCCGCAGGCCCCGGCATCAAAGCGATTGGAGCGAACGCAAACGCAGTGGTCAGCGTTGAACCAAACAGCGGAATCGCCAACTTCTTTACGCACTCGGTTATCGCGGTTGACGCGTCATCACCTTCCTTCATCCGGGCCGAGACTTCGTCGACAATCACAATGGCGTTATCAATCAGCAAGCCTAATGCAATGATCAACCCTGTAACGGACATTTGATGAATCGGAATGCCCAGAAAATTCAAACCAGTCAACACAGTTAGCGCCGTAAATGGCAGCGAGGATGCAACAATCAATGCATTACGCCAACCCATCATAAAGAAGATCACGACAATTACGGCCAATCCACCAAACAACAAATTGATGCCAAGGTTAATCAGCCGATTTTGCACATAACTGTTTTGCTCGAAAATGGTCTTGATTTCGATTCCATCCGTTAGCGTCTTTTCAAACTTTGCCAAATGACTCTCGACACGATCGGCCCAATAGTCGATCCGGTAATTGTCACGAACCAGCATCCCAAGCACGACGGAGTCCTTTCCATCAACAATCGCAATACTTTGCACCGGATCACGAAACCGCTTTTCAATTTTTGCCACATCGCCTAACTGAATAAACGCCCCATCCTTAGAAAGCCGAATGGGGACATTGGCAACATCTCGAACGGACTCTAGCTCTCCCGTGACACCAATTAACAAATCACTTTTTGTTCCTCGGAGCAAACCGGCGTTCGATTTTGAGTCACTTTCAAAAATCGTTTGCGAGACCTCTGCCGCAGTCAAACCGAGTGACGCGAGCTTGGCGGCATCTAACTCAACGGTAATTTCTTCTTTTGGATCACCGAACAGATCCACCTTTTCAGTCCCCGTGATTGCCATTATTTGGTCTTTTAATTCTTCAGCAGTGCGGCGAAGAATAGAATAATTTGTTTCAGAATCATGAGTCCATTTCAACGCAACAATCATTGCGTTGGCCTTAAAATCAAGCTCATCGAACTGTGGCTTCAATGCTCCATCAGGTAATTCCGCCTCTATGTCAGCGACTTTATCTCGCAACCGCGACCAGACTTTTTCAGGATCACTGACTTCATCGCGTAGTTCAACTGCGACAAATGAAACACCAGCGCGGCTTACTGAACGATACTCCTTGACCTCTTCAATTTCGCTGATTTGATCTTCAATGACCTCGGTAACCTGAGTCTCGACCTCTTCAGCGCTACGCCCGGGGAAAGGCGTCAGGATATTTTGCGCACGCGGCACCAAGGCGGGATCTTCAGCTCGCGGTAGGACCGCATACGACGAAACACCACCGACGACAACCAATAGGATGAGCAGGACGAGCAGGCGACGGTTTTGATAAAAAAGATCGTATCGCATTTTTTCCAAAGATTTCTTGATCAACTTATTCTGAGATGATCAACGTAAGGCTTCGATTAATCGTCCGTGTCAGTTATGCACTATCTGGAATAAGCCATGCCATTATTCGACAACCTCGACAGCTTGCCCCTGTGAAATCCGATGGGCTCCCTCGCAAACGATCTTGTCTCCATTTTTTATGGTTCCACTAATTAGTGAGCGCTCACCTTCGGTGAAAAGGACTTTTACACTTTGCGATTTAACGACTGGCACTTTTCCCGACTCATTCATGACAAACACTGACCAAGTTCCCTTTGCCGCTGGCAAAAGCGATTCGGTCGGAACCCAAACGCCTTTCCTCTCCCTCTCCTCGTTAATCACGATTCGAATAATTTGGCCCGGTTTGAGCGGCGATACATCCAATTCGAAAATGACCGGAACGGTACGCGTCGCACTGTCGATCTCAGGGAGAATTCGAGCCAACGTGGCCCAATAGGTCTTGTCGTTCCATTGAAATTTGAATCGTTGCCCGCGAGAAAGCGACGGCAAAAGGGCAGGGGGCAACCCGATCGCCGCCTCAAGTCTTGAAGTTTCGGTAAGCCTAACGATGGGCACACCAGGGGTCGTGAAAACCCCTTCATCCACAAATCGCGCGGCAATCTGCCCAGTGTATGCAGCATGCAATGAGCTCTTTTTGATGTCGTGGTTGACTTGAGCACGCTGTGCATTCAATTGCTCCACCAATGCTTGTTGAGCTCGTATCTTTTCTTCGCGAGTACCGTTGGTCAGTTCCGCCAGTTTTGCTTCCGCCGATTTTAACCGAGCATCTTTCGCTTTGACTTCGAATTCGGCTCGATCGAGCTCATCCATCGAAATCGCTTCGGCTTGCCTTAAACCGTCTCGCCGCCGGCTATTGTTTTTTGCAAGTTGCAAATCTGCTTTGAGCGCGGCGACATCTGCCTGAGCGGCATCAATTACCTCCGGGCGCGGCCCTTGTTTCAATTCATCAAGGACAGCCTGAGCGCTCTTGATTTCCGCGTTAATTCGAGATTTAGAATTGGACAAATCGACCGAATCCAGTCTCGCAATCACCTCCCCTTTAGAAACTGACTCGCCGTCATCAAAATTGATTTCGATGACCTGTGCAGAGCGTTCGAAAGCAAGGTCACTACTCCTCTTTGCACGAACGACCCCCGAAAATTCTCGTTCATAAACCACCGAATCAACGAAGTCCGCGACGATAACCTTTACCGGCATAACCTCCTGCTTCACAACCAACTCTGCATCAACAGCGCCTCCAGTGGCAACAACAACCACAATCCCAATGGCAGTAGCCAGCAATATCAACGCAACCAACCAAAAAACGCGAGCTTTTACGATGTGACTAAACGTCAATTTATTAACAGAAAACGGGACGTCGCTCATGATAAATTCAAAACCTCTCGATCGATTCGATCCTCGATCGAATCGTAATCAAACTCTGTTGACAACGGCGTCCAATGAAAACTGTCCAATATTTTCTGGATGTGAAAACGCAACGCCAAAGCAGGATTCTTGACACCTAAATCGGTGAGCGATTCACTCGATGCCATAATCGTTTGCGCGCCCAAGGAAATCGACCACAATCCGAAAACCAAATCCTCTGGTGAGGTGCCCTCCGGCAAAACAAGATCCTCGGTCGCAATCGCATCACGCACAACGCCGGCCACGACCGCCATGCATTTCATTTCACACGATTTGACCAGCATCCGCCTTTTCGCCGACGTTTTCTCCCAAATTGAGTCAATTCTTAACATCTGCTCAAAGCGAAAGTGATCCGGAAATTTTTGAAAAAAATAACTGTTCGCGTGCCCGACTGCGAGAATCCGCTGACGAGATCCGCCCTTAAACTGTGCGGCATCCTGAAATAATACAGCTCGTTTTTCCATGGTTTGAACTGCAAGCGCGATAATGATCTCTTCCTTACAACCAAAGTGGTTGTAAACCGTGCCCTTGGAAGATTTGATCTCTTCGGCAATGCGATCCATGTTCAAACCGTGATAACCTTCTGAAACAACATGCTCCCTCGCAATCTCGAGAATTTTCAATTCCCGGTTCTGGATCTGAAGTTGTTTCGGCGTCGGAGTGCTCATGATTCCATTTTTGACAGTTCGTCAAAAAATTCAAGTGAGAGAATATAAAAACGTGAAAACATGGCTTAAAATTTCTGAATACAGTGCATCGGGGCCCGTACTTCTACGTTTTTCATTGACTACTCGTCAACAAAAAGAGAAATCCGACAGGTCTGGACCATGGCAAGATTTCCGAGGTTCCTTTGAATCCCATGAGACACTTTCAAAATCCAACGCAAATCTGTCGGCGACTAACAGTCCTAAACTTCGCCTTTTTACTGCGCCCGCTGGGGTTTAGCTCAGGCCGTTGCTATCGACCTTCCGAAACGTCCGAACGTTTTATTTATTGCGATCGATAACCAAAACGATTGGAGGGCGCATTTGGCGGTCACCCCGGCAAAGACTACGCACATCGATTCGATTGCCAATACTGGATCGACTTTCCTAAATGCAGATTGCAAATCATCGCTTTGTAATTCTTCAAGAACCAGCATGATCACTGGGCTTCGTCCATCATGGACTGGCATCTACGGACTTACCCCATGGTTTGGAAACCTTGATGAATTCGAAAGCTTTGTATAACGGTCAGACCATGGATGGCACACTGGCGAAAAGTAAATCAACGGCAATAATTGGTTATGAGATTGCTCGACCCGAGTCCCACTGATTCTCGCTGATCCAGGGATCGTCAAAAAACGCCAGATGTAAAAAACCCGCGGAACTGTTGGATATGCACGCGACCTTGCTCGAATGGTGTGGTCTACCGAGGACCACGAAAAGCTCGAAGGAATTTCGCTGATGTTCTAATTGCAAGACTGTTCTGCGAAACGAAATCGACCAGCGATCACACCCCATCATCACGACAACTATTGCGTCCATTCAGAAAACTGGCGATACATTCGCTATACCGACGGTAGTGAAGATCTGCACGATATGAAAAACGATCCCAAGGAATGGACCAACCTAACAACTGACGCGAAATACGCCGCTCTGAAGAAATCTATGGCCAAGTGGATTCCAGTTGGCAAACGATCACCGGCCCCAGGTAGCAAACATCGGATCCTGACACACAACCAAACGAATACGACCAGGGAAGGAAACAAGACAAACGATTCTGACTCGATACCCGAGATTGACTAACCGTTTCGACAAGCTTCCGCGCAAGTGTCGCTCGAATTACCGGGTCCAAACCGAACCAGAAAAATACAACGCAATTAGGCTTGAAACCGGAGTAACTGGCCATCACTTCAATCGGTCGGGAACCCCGGATCGTGAACAGAGCTATTTCATTTTTTTTGTCTTCGCCCAATCGTCTTTAAGCGTCACGGTTCGGTTAAAGACCAACTTTTCAGCCGTTGAATCCTTATCTACAGCGAAATATCCCATTCGTTCGAATTGAAACGATTCACCGACGCTTGCAGACGCCAGACTCGGCTCAACTTTGGCGTTGTTTAAAACCGTTCGAGAATTCGGATTGATCGATTTGAGCCAATCAGGTCCTTCT
>CAJQQR010000143.1 GCA_905480545.1 uncultured Pirellulaceae bacterium | reverse complement strand
GCGTGTCGCGCTAATGTTGGATCTGGAATGGCCGTACAAACGTCATGCAAGTATTTTTGCTGGAACGCAACGATATGCAGAAGAGCAAGGATGGCATTCGATTATCGATGAATTTGCGCACGACACCCTGCCAACACGGAGGACGAAAGCGATTCCATACGACGGGGTGATTGCACGGGCAAATACTCAATTGGTAACGCGAGCGAATCATTTGAGAATTCCAGTAGTTAATGTCTGGCTTAGTTCGCCTGTTGGGGAGACGGTGCCCGGAGTCTTCGCGGATTTTGAAGCAAGTGGGCAGATCCAAGCAGAGCACCTGCTTTCACGAGGGCTTCGCAATTTCGCTGCCGTGGTTGCGTTTAAGAATCGCGGGCAAGAATTGGAACTACGGCAGTTTCGCCGAACGATTGAAGAGAACGGTCTCTCCTGCATTACGGTGAAAATGCCGCAGAGTCACTCGCGAAACCTCAGGACCTGGCAAAAAACCAAAGAGTTGATCGCTGCGTGGATGGACAAGTGGCAAACGCCAATTGGTGTAATGGTTGGTTATGAGGACTGCGGTCGTTTGATTGTGCAAATGTGTCATGAGCGCGGCTGGCGCGTTCCGCAGGATGTGGCGATCATCGCCGGTCAAAATGAAGAGACGTTGTGCGAATTCCCAAGACCGTCACTTACCAGTATTGAGTTTGGCTACGAAAACGTTGGATACGAAAGTGGGAAACTGCTGCAATCCTTGATGGAAGGCGATAATCGTCCCGCGGTTCCTGTGCGCGTGCCGCCACAGGGTCTGGTGATTCGTGAATCAACGGACTTTTTCGCCGCAGAAGATGAGTTGGTGGCAGCAGCGTTGGAGTTTATTTCGGCGAATAGCCATCGACACATCGGGCAGGATGATGTGTCCCGCGCAGTCAATGCAGAAACGCGAGCACTGCAACTTCGTTTCCGCAAAATTTTGGACCGTCCAATTGTAGCCGAAATTCGCCGCGTCCGAATTGAACGTGCAAAACGTGAGCTCGCACAGAGTAAGCGGCGATTGTCAGATATCGCTCATGACGTCGGTTTCGGCAAGGCGAAACGCATGTACGAAGTCTTCGTTCGCGAATTGGGAGTCACGCCAACAGAGTACCGAAAGCAACGGCGAATTGAGAAAGATAAGTGATGTCCGCTTTTATTTGTTCAGCTTTTTTAAGATGATTTTGGCGACCGAAGCGTGTAGCGGTTTCTTGTCAAAGTAAAACGGATCAAAACCATGTGGAGCTGGTTTGTTCATGTCCATCAGCGATTTCGCATATTCAAACATGTCATTGACCGCTACCTTTTCTTCGATCATCACCTTTTCGGCGATTGCGTTGTATTCGATTTCTGAACCTTTGACGAAAACATTGCTTGCGGAATGCCGAATGGGGGTTGTGTTGGCCCAAACCAAAGTTGCATTGGTTGATTTCAGTCTTCTAACTAATTCTCGCAAGTTGTTTTCGTAATCTTGGGGCTTGGTCGCTCGAATACCACCTGCATCTTTCGCCATCACGCGGAAGGACTTCATTCCAGGTGCTCGGTAAATAAGATCGCCTAGTCCGAAATTAAAATGGATTAGATCCCATTTTTCGGTACCAACCCATTGGTCAATGTTCTCAAGTGCCGTGCTTGAGTTTCGGATTTCGCCCGGTTGAATCGCGGGAGTTACCACCTCAACTTTGTCTTTCAGTTCACTTGTCAGGCTTCGTCCAATTGGTTGATAAATACTGTCGCCTAAAATCAGGACGCGTGGCCGCTGGGTTTGCCCCTGAGTTGTTTTCACAAGCAGGCAAGTCGCCAGAAACAATGCGATCATGTTTGCATTTTTCATGGTTTAGCCTCGAAGTTCGGTCATCGGTCCGGTGCTATCTGCAAATGACGTTACCGGGACATCAACGCCATTGAGCATGGAAACAAAAAGGTTTGCCAAAGGAACTTTCTTTTCTCCTTCAAAGGCATGCAGGTTGCCATGTTTGAACCCAAGTTTGTTGCCACCAGCCAGTTGAATCGGATAGTTCTTCGTGCTGTGTGAGGCATGTGGATGTGCTGAGCCCCAAAGCACGAGTGTCCTGTCGAGCATGTTTCCGTCGCCTTCATTCGTGTTGCGTAGGCGATTAAGAAAATAGGCATGTTGTTCAGCTCGCCATCGATCCCATTTGCCGGAATAATCAGCAGGGCGTTTGTGTGCAATGTCGTGCGTCGCACCCTTGTATCCTAGTGCATACGTTGCATAGTTCCACATTTCGCTATCAGACGATTGTTCGCTCTCGAGCATTAGCGTTGCGAATCGGGTCGAATCAGTCTGGAATGCTAGGTAAATCAGATCGTACATGCACCTGATGTATTCTTGAGGGTTTTTGTGAGAGACCTCAAGATCGAGCCCTTTGGTATCGACTTTGGGTAATGGTTTTTGTGTCCATTGGCTTGTGCGTTCAACACGCTTTTCTAAAGCTCGAATGGATTCCAGGTACTCGTCCACTTTGATCTTGTCCTCACGCCCCAGTCGATTCTTAAAGCTGCCACTTTGTTCCGCCAAAAGATCAAGGATGCTGGCTTCGCGTTTGAGCCCAGCCCTCACCTTTTCGATATCTTTGCCGGCGTAGGGATTGAACAGGCGATTGAAAATCTCTTGAGGTTTGTGTAGCGAGGGAATGGGTCGCCCCGGTCCGCGATGCGATAAGGTTTTGCTGGAACCATAGTGTCCTGTGCCTCCTTCGGTGCCCAGGACCAGCGAAGCATAGCGAGTTTTGTGGCCGTGAAAATTTGCGGCTTGTTGGTCGATTGAAATGTTGTTTGTTTTTTCTCGGCCGGTCATTTCTGCGCCCGTCGCAAAGACGTCACCGGAGCTGTGCCCTCCCAATGACCAGCCTCCCGCATGATCCAGACCTCGCAAATAACTTACGTTTTCCTTTAATGGTTTGAAGGGTGCGGAAGATTGATTGAACGTAAGCGGACCTGGCTTTGAGCAGGGCCACCAACTCCAGTCATGATGTGGCTGGTTTTCCTTGGGGATTCCATTTGTCCCGTTCGGCATGTACGCGCCATACGCAAAGTAGCTGACTAGCAGGCGTTTCGGCAGATCGTCGGTCTGATCGCGACTTGCCCAACTCATACCGTTGAGAAGAGGCAGCGATAGAGCAACGCCGCCTCCACGAATGAGTTCACGTCGATCGAGGTGCCAAGGTTTTTTTTTCATCGTTGATTTCTCTGCTGCTTTGCGTTTTTCTGGCTAGTCGTTGGACCGAAATAACTTACTTTGGGAAATGATAACGATCATGTCTTGGAATTTGTTGCCGCGTTTGCTTGATTGTTGCACCATTTCTTCAACGGCGAAACGGTCGTGATAGGTTAGCTTTCGCCCGAGGCCATAACTGAGTAGCCGTTGTAGCACGTTTCTCGCAACTTCATCTTTGCGTTCAGCGAGAAGATACTTCTTTAAATCGGCGAGCCCATCGACCTTTGGACCGCGAGGTAAATCCGCATCCGCTTGGACGTCGATCGTATTGATTGACTGCAGGTATTTTTGATATCCGTTTAAATCCTGATGTTGCATCTTGTTAAAGCCGCTGACTCGGACTCCTGCTTTTGGAACCTTAGGTTGAAAACGACCAATCGCGTTATATTGCTCAAATGGAACGCCCCAGGGGTCGAGGCGAGCGTGGCAGTCATTGCAGCTCTCTTTTTGCCGGTGCTGGACCAACAGGTCTTTTATTGTCAGCGCATTGTCAGCAGATTCGCCAGCGGTGTCAGACAGTGCCGGAACGTCTGCTGGTGGTGCAGGAACTTCGTCGCCCAAAATTGCCTCACGCAGCCAGACCGCTCGGTAAATCGGATGAGGCGCCGAGCCAGTTCCATTGCCAACTAATATTGACCCCTGGGTGAGTAATCCCCCCAGTTGATGTGTCGGTTTTAATTGGACAGGTCTTAGCTGGTCACCTTGTACACCGTCCACTCCATAATGGGCCGCCAGTGGTTGATTCAGAAACGCAAAATCGGAATCAATAATGTTCAATACGCTGGCATTTCGGCGAATCAATTCACCCACAAACCCGATGGTTTCTTCTAGCATGTAATCGCGAATTGTTGGGCGATATGGCTCTTCAGTGCCTGCCCTTTCACCCCTCGGAACGTAATAAAGAAATCGAGGAAAGAGCTCACGGTTGATAGGCACTGTTTTTAACTTGCCTAGACTCAACCATTGTGAAGTGAAGTTGTTTACAAAGTCATGAGACTTTTCATCTTCAAGGAGGCGTTTGACTTGCCTTTGGATTTCAGATGAATCGTCGAGCTTTCCGTCTGCAGCCAATCGAATTAACTCGGTATCCGGCATGCTTCCCCATAGAAAATAGGAAAGTTTCGACGCCAACGTATATTGTTGCTTTGTAGTAGCGCTTTCGTCTCTTGAATGAAATAGGAAATTCGGCGAAACTAAAACCATTGCTAATGTTTCTCGCATGGCGGCTTCAAACGAATCTAATTCCAGCGAAACCAAATCATATATTTTTACAAATCGCCCAACCTCCATTTCCGTTGCCGGCCTTCGATAGGCACGTGACACGAATCGAGTGATGACCTGGCGGACGTATGCTGAAGGATCGCTTTCCCGCAAGGGCGATTCAAACAAAATTCGAGTGTGATGTTCAGGAGGCCAGGCGTCTGAAATGGGTGCTTCAAATTCCATCCACTCGATCACCGCTCGAGGCATTGCCAATGGGCGCCGTTCGTCATTGAGCGAGCCATCATCGTAAAGATTTTGCGGAGTGATCGTAAATGATTCTGGCTGACGTTTGTTTTTTACCGTTTTACTGGGTTGAAAGGGGAAGTTTTCGATGCGTCCGCGAAGCTCGAAGACCTTCGGCTCGTCCAGGGTGTTACGAAGTCGAACGGTTCCTACCGGTTCGATTTGTTGCGTTGAACTGTTGACGTTAATCCCATATCCCATGACCAGTCGCAGCGGCAATTCGGTAATTCCAGGGGGCAGGATGGCTGCTGCTTTCATTCGAATGCGAAACTCGCCGGTCTTTGGAAAGCTGGTAAGACCCATTCCCCATGAGGGTGTGTTGCGGCGATTTCCCCAAGGCCCGATTTCATCTCCCCCTAGGCCTTTGTCTATGCCATGCGGTTTCCATTGGCGACGAATCTTATTTGATTTGGGTTTGACTGGGTCAACAATCGCGCTGGTCATCACTCGGCGAGCGTTTTCAAGGTACCGGTCGATTTGCTCCGGCCCCATTCGCATGAATTCGGCCGTGTTGTTGAACGTATACGGTTTGACAGGATCCTTGGGCAGATTATCGACCAACTTGATTTTGAATCCAATTAGATCTCGAATCGTATTTTCATACTCGAAGTTTGTTAAACGCCGCGTGGTTGGCGTCAAAGATGACCCACTTGCTAGTAATGATTTGCGAAGTCCGGCGTCGATCCATTCTGCGACATGATCGAGATCAGTTTGGGAAGGCTGAACTGACGCATCCTCGGGAGGCATCTCACCACTCTTGAGAACATCTAAAACCTGTTCCCATCGCGATTGATCCTTGCCTGTGACGACATCGCCATCGATATCATGCAGAGTAATGCTGGCTTTGCTTTTCCCCGCACCGTGACATTTAATGCAGTGGGCCTGAAAAAAGGGTTTAACCGTTTTTTTAAAGTCGTCAGCGTTTAGTTTGCCGCTGGGCAAGAATTCAGCATTGGTGATAAGAAACAACAAGCACGCAAATCCAAAGATTATTTTGCTTTTCTTGGTTTCAATCATTTTGCTTTCCATACGACAATTTTGATTGATGCAAATTAAAAAGTAAACCTGAAATGACATTGGATGAGTCGATAATGCGTTCAAATGTCGAGCTCATTGCGACGAGCAACCGGCAAGTTGATGTGTCTTCAAGTGCGATTCTGAACCTAATGGTTGATTTAGCCCTATAGAGGAATCATTCAACGGTTTGGAGTTTTGTTCTGCGGTCTTCCGGTGATGTCAAATGACGCATCAAGAACTTATGCATCGCGGTGTTCCGTATCGCTCCAGTCGATAAATGGGATAAAATGAGATGGGAAAAAGAGTAATTTGAAGCCTCGCATTGGCTAACTTCGAAACGACGTCGTCAAATCAAAGGATTTGGAAGCATGGCGGTGTTTGTTTTTGTGTACCGCTTTGTTTGGGATGTTGGCGTGGTTGACTGCTTCCAAGCTGACGTTGAATCCAACGATCAGATAGTGCCAAAAATATTCAGATTCTCTCTCCATCCTGCGTTTTTCTCCTTCGAACATCGACGAGTCCAGGTAAGACCATTAATTGAATTCCTATGCTAACTGAACAAGATATTCTTGCCGCCGCTCAAGCATTGCGTGATGGTGAACTGGTTGCATTTCCAACGGAAACGGTTTACGGATTGGGCGCGAACGCTCTCAATCCAATCGCCGTCGCAAAAATTTTTGAAATAAAGGAACGTCCTCGATTCGACCCTTTGATTGTCCATGTCGCAGATGTTTCTCAAGCTGACGAAGTGGTGGAATCGATTCCAGAAATCGCTCAATCATTGATGGAAAAATTTTGGCCGGGGCCATTGTCATTCGTTTTGAATAAGTTGCCGTGCGTTCCTGATATTGTGACTGCTGGCTTGCCTGGCGTTGCAATCCGGTGCCCCTCGCACGACGTCGCAAGAGGGTTGATTCGAGCCGCAGGGGTTCCGATTGCGGCACCAAGTGCAAACCGTTTCGGATTGGTGAGTCCGACTACGGGAAGCCATGTGATGGAGAGTTTCGGTGATCGGCTATCGTTTGTCTTGGACGATGGCCCATGCAAGATTGGGGTGGAATCGACGGTCGTTTCGTTCATGGATACAAATGATGGATTGCCAAAATTGCTGCGACATGGCGGGATCACTCAAGAGCAGATTGAATCGGTAACTGGCGCGATCAACACGCAAATGCATGAGGAGTCACAGCCCACTTCACCCGGGCAATTGTCTCGCCATTATTCGCCGGCGACGCCGCTGTTGTTCTCGAATGATGATTCCCTGGCTGAAATGAAGAATGGAAAGTCAAAGATCGGATTGCTGGGTTTTCAATCGCCATCGTCAAGCGAGGATTTTGCCGCGATAGAGATTCTTTCGAAAAAGGGTGACTATCGAGAGGCAGCGGCAAACCTCTTTGCAGCAATGCGAAGACTCGATGCGTTGGGCTTGGATTTAATTATCGCTGAACCGATTCCAGAGATCGATTTAGGGCGTGCAATCATGGACCGACTACGACGCGCCGCTGCTCGGTAATTTAAATTAAATTCCCCCTGAAACGGATTCACGCAGCGTTTTTTTTAATGCGTTGATTGGGGAAATTGGAATCACATCTAGGGCAGGTGTGAACGCTACGCAAGTTTTGTTTCAATACGATAGCGTTTTCATGCCAAAGCGACTGGGAAATGAAAATTCGGTGGGTCGTTATTCCGGGCTTGCAATGCTGCAGGCAAACTTGAACCGCACGGAAAGTTGACCGTCGCAGGTAATTTTTGCAGAAAGAAAAAAAGCGTTGGAGACGATTTCGTCGATTTGAACCTCCGATTGAATTGTATCGCCTGGTCGAACCATTTTTTTGAATCGAACATCATTCATACGAGTCAGAACAGGAACTCCTCCTTCGCCCTCGACTTTGCTGGAAAGCAGAATCGCACCCGCCTGTGCACCGCATTCACAAAGGATGACGCCGGGCACCAACGGGAAATCAGGATAATGGCCCTGAAAAAAAAATTCGTCTGCATTAAACGTTTTTTTACAAACAATGCTGTCGTCCGATTGTTCTACTATTTCATCGACCAGCAACATCGGTTTGCGATGCGGAATGGCGGCCATTATTTTTTCAATTGTCATTCGATTTCGTTCTTAAAATTGATAAATGTTTTTGCAATTGGATGGTTCTGCGGAGGCCGGGTTGGCAAGTCGAAAAAAACACCAGCGAATCAAATCGCCTTTTACCGATTTTAATTTGATTGTTACCAACCGGGCTCGTTCGGTAAACGCGATCATGATCATCAAAGTCGATAGAAGAAAAAACCGCAACGGAAATCGTTGCGGTTTGGGCAATGCGGCATGTTTTTTCTTGACGCGGCATTGATCATCAGTGCCTATTTCAGCTCATGCTCAACAACCATCATCTTTCGTTCTTCCCAATAGCTGCCTTTGCGGAATTCGAAACGAGTTGGTTTGAATTCGCCCACGATGTCGACTTTGCAACCATCGGTGGGGATTTGATCAGGCATGTTAACACACCAATACGCGGCATTGACGATCAGCCGTCGTGTACCTGCCTCTAAAAGATCTGTTGAAGCACCGAGCGTGGTATTGAACGCCTTCCCCTTCGTACCGCCCGGGAATTGGTAACTCTTGGTCCAAGCGACCGGCATCATCGGGTCGTTTTTGCCAACTTTTTTCTTTTCATCCGTCGGACGCATTCCGAACAATACATCGTCCGAAACGGGTTTTTGTTCGCGTATGGTTACTTGGCCCAGCACCAAGGGTTGACTGTCACCGGGTAATGGCAAGCGAACTCCGTATACATCACTAGGGCCCCAAACGCTGCCGTCCTTGATGCCTCGCAGGATGGGATTGTTTTTTTCGGACGCGACGACAAAGCCTTTGGTGCTTTCGGATTTGTGTGCGCCGTGATGCGAAATCCATTTTTCACCCAGAACGGCACGACCAAATCCACCCTGGAATTCCTTTTTCTCACCGCCGTATCCGTTGGAGTAATGCGCCCATTTACTGTCGCCATTGAATTTGAAAGCATGGGTCGAAGTGCGCAGGCCGATCACAGGTTTCCCACTCTTGAAGTACCGGTCGATATGTTCCATTTGGGCATCTGTCGGATTTCGAAATCGAAGTGACATGATCACTAAATCAGCGTCGTCCAATGCGTCGGTCCCGGGCGTATTGCCTTGAAAGTTTGGATCGATGATTCCGGTTTTCGGATTGATCGAAAAGAGAACCGTGCACTTAAATCCATGGTGTTGCGAAAGGATCTTTCCCAATTGTGGAAGGGCTTCTTCGCTGCGATATTCTTCATCACCAGCGATAAGGACGATATGCTTTCCTTTTCCAGGTCCGGCAGTGCCTTCGTAGGTCACCCATTGTTGTTCAGTGGCTTTGATTTGAGTTGCAACAAACAATAGCGACGCTATTGCGATCGATTTGGCAAGCTTGTTCTTGATCATTTTATCCTCGAGGGTAGGGCGAATTGAAGGAGCTAACTGTCTGTATCATTGCTAACCTGAAGCACTTGCGAGAAAGCAGGATCGCCCCTCGTTTGAACTTGGGTTTGCAATTTGGCGTCTCGCTTCAGTAATCTGATATCAGAAACATGGAGGCGAGGTTTTCTGAGGCGTCATTATAGTTGGATTCAAGTCATGAATTCACCCCGGATCACAAATCTGAATTTCATCTGGATAAGCAATTCGCAGCGTTTTTCCGAAATGAGGAAAAGCCGTTTGAATCATGTCATCGCAAATTGCTCTGCGTAGAATACTGCGTAGAATCGACAGCGTTTCATGCGATTGGTTTGGGTTACCTGTTTAGACGCACACCCAACCTACTGCTGAAGGTACTTTGCGACCCGGCCTAAAAGTGGGTCGATCGTTTGTTGTTGGATTTGGTGGGGCGGATTCCAGTCAAACCACTGGTAGCCAAGGTGCTCCGTCAACTCAATTTCGACTTCAGACTCGACATACCCTAAATAGATCAATAGAGTCTTTAAAACTTTGTCGTTATCTTGGGTTTCGTTGTAGCGTTTGCCGGTGACTTCATATTGATGCTCAAATATAAATTTGGCATCGTGCGCGACGTCGGCTTGTTTGATGCCCGTTTCTTCGACTAGCTCTCGAAACGCGGCTTCCAAATCGGATTCGCCGGGGTCGACATGGCCCTTCGGCAAGTCCCAGCGATCCTTGTGCTTCATCAAAAGGAATTTCAGTTTCGGTGATTTGCAAAAGATTAAAAATCCGCATGAACGTGGCTGAGTTTTCAAAATTGCATTTCCTACTAAAATGTCGAAATGGGTTTCGGTGCGGTTTGGGTTTTCGAGAATCGAATTAAACAATGTTAAAGATATATACAAAAACGGGTGACGACGGAACGACAGGACTGTACCAACGTGGACGCATCGCAAAAAATTCTGAGGTGATTGAAGCCATTGGCGCGGTTGATGAATTAAATAGTTTTATCGGTCTGCTCAGTTCGCAAGTTACGACGAAAGAAGAATGGGGAGCAGTTGTTTTGCGGCAATTGGCTCAAATTCAGAACCATTTGTTCGATATAGGCGCCGCGATCGCGGCACCGCTTGATTCTGATTTGTTGTCCAAATTGTCGGAATCACTATTGCCGTCGATGCTTGAAAATCGGATTGATGAAATGGATGCCGAGTTGGCGCCGATTAAACAATTTATTCTTCCAGGCGGAACTGCAAACGCAGCTGCTACGCATGTTTGTCGCTCAGTTTGCCGAAACGCAGAACGCCGAATCCTCAGCTACCTGTCGGCGCTAACTGTAACGAAAAATGATGAAAAAGAGAGGGACGCTGTAGGAAATGGAATGAACAGCACAGGCTTGGATTCAGCACTGCCACGATTCGAAGTGATACTGAAGTACATGAATCGATTGAGCGATTATTTTTTTGTTTTGGCGAGATTTCTGAATTTGAAAGAAAAATGCACAGACGTATTTTGGAAACCGATCGATCAATCGTAAGAGTTACGGTTTAGCGCAAAAAGAAAAGTGCCAGTTGGCACTTTTCTAATCGTCGTTTTATTGGGTCCTAGGTCGGCGTAAACCTTACACCATGTCACAGGCAGGATCGCCGACATATAGCCTTAAAACTTGGCTTTGGACTTTGATGGCACGAATCAAAATCCATATTTGGTCCGGAGTAAAGCGACGTGGATCGGAACGTGCAAGGGCTTCCAATTCTTCGGTCATTGCCGCATGTTGATCGGTCGCAGCCTGTAATCGCAAGCCGATTTCATTCCACGATTCTTCCAAGTAGGTTGGGTCATCAAGATCTTCGACTTCTTCGACTGCGTTGCTTAATAATAAGCAAAGTCGGGCAACGTCTCGAGTTGTCGCATCAGGTTGTAGTCGTTTGACGTGTTCAGCAAGTGTGGTGCAATTCATTTTACAGAATCCAATTTTTGATCGGAGCTCTAACGGTGTTTTCATTGAGTTCGGACAGCCAGTTGATCTGCACGCAGCGATGTTAGGCTGCTAGCGTGACCGAGGATGATTGCAGTGATTCGGTGCAACATCAACAAACTGTTGACAATCGAATTTCTGCTTTTCTGTCTCAACGGGTCTAGGGCTGAAAACGGTGCACCAATGATTCGGTGCGGGTGAAAAGTTTTGCGGCGAAATTCTAAAAGAACTTTAGCTCATTTTTCCTTTTTGATAGCAAAAAAAAAACACGCGACTCGATGGGGCAATTTGAAAACTGCCCAACCGTCAAGGTTTACTGATGCCATTTCGCACCTGCCTAAATTGACGATGTGAAAACGCAACAGTTCTTCAGGTCATCCGTTCCATATTTAATCATTAGCTAAACAGTTTGCGGTAAAAAATAATCGGAACTGATAGCATGCCGTAAAGAAGTCCGAAAATTCGCTTTGTCCGATTCGCACCAGATCGTTTATATTCGGGAAATAATTTTTATCGATTTTCTTTTCTGGTGAGCCAATGAATGGTTCAACCACTCACAAAATGGTGTCAAGGATGACGTTCTTTATTCAAAGCTGCCCATGCTGCGCGCGACGATTGAAAATCAGAATTCGGCAGTTGGGGCAACAACTGATGTGCTCCCATTGTAATCAGCCTTTTACAGCTGCAGACCGATCTGACGATTGCGGTGAGGCTTCCGATCGAATCGACCAATGGATCAACCAATACGCACCGATTTCCAATACGCCTCAAGTAACCGATGAGTCGTATGCGGAATTGGAACGACAGGCCTTCCTCGTCTCTAGCGTTCGGCCACGGTAGGTTATTGGGGTGTATTTTCGAATTCACCCAAGGGTCACTCACCCAAGGCGCACCCTGTCATGTTTTGACGAACGACTGATTCTTTCGTTCGTTGCAACAGGCCCTTGAAGATCAGCTTGCCGCAGTTAGCAGGGAGGATTTTATGTTGGTCAGCTGAAAAGCGTTCCGCATGATGGTCTTTCCGGCGACCTTGATACTCGCAGAAAAGTCAAACACACCGCTGACGACATCATTCAGTGTGACCGAGACCAAAAGCTCGTCACCGGGTCTTGCAAACGACTTGTAACGCGCCGAATTCACTTTTACCAAAACGCCGAGAGCGTACTCGTTGAAGTGCGGATCGTGCGTGTCGTACTCGGAATTCGGATTGAACTTTGCCGCAATCAAGACGCCTGCCGATTGTGTTGTTAGTTCCTGCATCATTGCGCCAGGGAAGATAGGCGCGCCGGGGAAATGACCGGGAATAAAAAACTCGTTTCCCGAGACGAGCTTTGCCGTTTCAACTGATCGATCACCGATGGAGACGATACGATCCACCATTAAATAGGGATCGCGGTGGTGTAGGTAATCGGTGACTTTCTCGAATTGATATTGATGAAGCTGCATTGTTCGTAAAAGTAGATCGGCGGTTCAAAACTGAAATAGTAACTTACAATGTCGTGTTATTTGAGCCCGCCGTAAATCCGTCGAACTTTTTCAATGGAAATTCTGATCAAATTTATTCGATAAATTGACCAACCGGTCGCTTATGCAATGCAGCCATATCGCTTAGCTCATCATTCCGGCAATTGTGCTACTTCACCGCCGGAACGTGTTGCAAGCCCTTGATAGACAAGGCTGTTGATGGCTTCGTTAATCAAGTGGACGCTACCGTCACCCATTAAAAAATTTGCTCCTTGCGGATGGTAACTGCGAAAATCTTCGAAGTGACCGTCGTGATGGTTCGGCGTATGGTCGCAAGAGCCAATGTGTCGTGCGAGGGGTTGATCACAGTCGGGATAGACACCCACCCAGGTGACCGGTCCTAATTCGAGATTTCTTTCACCCATCATGAATGTATGGCTGGTTCCGTCTCGCACATCAGCCATTCGAATTGCACTGTTGTGAAAGAACATCCCGCGTCCCCGAGATGGAGAGTCTTCAATCTCTCGATTCCCAAAAACGCCCGAGTAATTGCTCTTTGAAACGAAAATGGGTTCGTGATCATGATCGTCATCATCGTGGAAGGAGTCATGGAATCCACCAAAATCATCATGATCGTGATCATGATGATCCTCCAGGTGCCCTAGTTCGACTTTGACCTCTGATCGGTCAGAAGGGCAGATGAACCCCGTAACTCTTGTTTCACGAGCAGGCTCATTTTCCTCCTCGTCAATTCCAAGGTTAAAGTTGATTGAGTCATGGAGATTGTTCATCTCCATGAATGGCAGTGCCTGAGCAAGCAAGCCCCAACCGGGCTCGCCGATCGGTTGATCGCTCAACCATCCGGAAGGAAAGTACTTTAATGTGTCATGATAGTTGTGTAACGCAATTCCAATTTGTCGCATGTTGTTGTGGCATTGCGTTCGACGAGCAGCTTCGCGAGCTGCTTGAACTGCAGGTAGAAGTAACGCTACCAAGATCCCGATGATTCCAATAACAACTAGTAATTCAATCAGCGTAAATGCTGAACGTTTTTTTATGTTCATTTTCTGGTCCGGTATTCGAAAAGTCGGTTTTGCTAAGCAGGTTTCGATTTTGATTTATGTGAAGCGGTCTATTCGTTTCGAAAATGACCGATGTTGTTCTGCGGTGCCTTGGACAGGCTTTCTTTCCCTTGAGTTGCCATCCAAAGGAAAATGATTGATGTCGTCTTATCGCGTGTTGCTTAACTCGCTTTTAAGGAGTTGTGGGCAGCATCAAACAGTTTGTGAGTAGCGTTTGAATATGCCGCAAAGCGAAAGTGTCAATCAACTGATTCTCAAGCCCGCGTGACGAGAGTGAATCCATTCCCGTCGACTTGGGTATATGCTGCGGGCCTATTGTTTCGAGCAATGCTTGAGGGACAGGGGGCAACGTTTGCAACAAACGTCTTGAATTTGTTCATTCCAGTTCAGAATGAAAACGTATTGCTAACTGCAACTTGTCCGGTGAGAATTCTCGAAGTAATTCGGGCTAAGAAGACTAGGAGATGGGAAAGAAAGCAGGTGGGCCACGCTCGAAGTAAGAATGCTTGACCGCATGAGATTGCGTAACAGAAGCCGCAAAGGAAATAGAATAACTTAGTTCGTCAAATGCGGCGGAAACATGAACTGCCGCGTGGAAACTGATGCTTGAAAAAAATTGGCAAACTGAACACGTTCCATCGCAAGCATGATCGCTACTCTTAGTTTCAATACCGGTCAAATTCGCTGTTGGACTGTAAGCCAAGCCATTTAAACCGCTTCTGTTCCCAGCATTTCCATGGTCGCTTCCGCAATCACACGAGTCAGAAGTTTCGGAGTCAGAAGTTTCAGAGTCAGGGGTTCCGGTTTGGTTGTCGACGACAGCACGATTGGCACGACGAGCGTGATGGTCTCCGTCATGACCATGCCCCTCGTGCTGATGGTCACATGGATGCAGTCCGAAAATCGGCGCGTGATGTAACGCAGGCCCGCCTGCAGTCATAGCGACGAAAGCGAGCAAGAGAAAGTAACGCGTTTTTTGGGAATCGACCATCAAAGTCAGTTGACATTTTGACCATGAAATAATGCCGCTTTGTTTCCCAGAGGTTTTTCCCCTCTGAGATCCGCAATCATCTGAGATCCGCAACCAAATGGGATCCGCAGTCAAATGGGATCCGCAATCAAATGGGATCCGCAATCAAATGGGATCCGCAGTCAAATGGGCGACGGCTGTTTCGACCACTTTGCGGCGGTTGGGCTTATCGGCAGCAATATGTGTATGTTTCGGTACATGCCGTATTATAACGTTCGAAAAGATCGCGAAAATCCCTAAAATGTTGCTTGTCCGGTTTTTCGCTATCTCTTATCATTTCAATAAATTTAAGGGACTGCTATTGGCGGCAGGTCATCGAAACAGCAATAAAATGTACGTTGTTCAGCAGGGCTCCCAGTCTGGCTTGGGTTGATTTGATAGGTCAGTCGAGGGGGTTATTTTTTTATGAATTTCAAGAAGTAGTTTTCCTTAAACCCGTCGATCTTTTTTTCCGTCTCCAGTTTGAACCCGACTGCCTCGATTTCGGAGCGAAATGTTTCTTTGTTGGCACGAACGTGATCCATTAACCACTCGCGAGTTAGTCCCTCGATACGATTAAAGTCGATCATGATCAGGTGTCCATTTTTTTTCAGGGCCCGATGAATCGATGCCATTGTTTCCGCAGGGAATTCAAAGTGATGGTATGTGTCGCAGATGAAAGCGACGTCGACCGAATTAGCCGGGAGGTTTGTGCTGTTTTCGTTGCATAAAACACCGGTGATGTTTTTTCGTTTTTTCTTTGCCGCTTCGGCGTACAGGTGTTTCAGGAACCTCGGAGCGATGTCAACGGCATAAACCCAGCCTGTGTCGCCGACTTGGGCGGAGAAAAGTTGAGTAAACAAGCCGGTTCCCGCACCAATATCAGCAACAACATCACCTTCTTTGATTTCACAGTCCAGCAAGATCCGATGCCGCGATGCGTAGACTTCGCGACTTTCGATTTCAAACCGTTTGACAAACTGCTCCACATCCAATTCCGGATCAAGAAAGCTCTTGTTGATACCCGGCTTCACCGACGACTTGGCTTTGCGTTTTGCCTGTTGACGTTTAATGTATTCAATCGCTTTGGCTTCGATGAATTCCGTTCGAAGGCCTACTTCTCTTGCCTCTTTGACGGCCTGTTCCAGTTCAACACCTTCATCCAGCACGCGATACGGCAGCCACACTCCTCCAACTCGATTTGCGGAACCGCAGTGCATCAAAACAGGATTTTTTTGATCGGCGAGGGCCTCTCGAACTTTGGAAAAAACCTCGTCTGTCAAAGACTCCGGTTTCCGAAATGGAATTTTGATCAATTCGATTCCAGCTTTTTTTAGTGCCAGTGCCTCGTTCCAACTGACTTCGCCTTCGGTACGAAGTGTGATCACTTTTCTGATGTTGGCTTCCTTGAGTTTGGCAATATCATCTTCAGTAAATTGCCCTGCCAGAAAAAGGGAATCACATTTGTGCACATTCTTGATGGAACCAAGCTTTGGTGTTTCCAGCTTTGGTGTTTCCGATTTTCTGTTTTGAACAGGTTTTGTGACCTGCCCGAACGCAACCGTTGACAGTCCGATAGCCAAAAATAAAAATGCCACGAAACGGGTAGCCATTCTGATGAACTCCAAAATAAAGTGATCGAAAAAAATGCGGTGCAATGGATCCGGGTGCAGTCTCTTTAGAATGCAATCGCTCGTCAACGCTTCTTGGGAAATTCCGGAATTCTTAATCGTAACAAATGCATCAAGATATGTCGAATGGACGATGTGTTGAGTTGAGGCAATATGGGGCCGCACGAATCGCGGCTATCGCGTATGATACCCTTAACGAGAAGCGTTTAGATGCACGCATTATTTCATGTACCTAACCGAGAACATCGCATTGGCAAATAAGAAAACGAATCAGGTCAAGATGGATCTGGATGCTTTTTCGGAAGCTGCGGAATGCTTGAAGATTTTAGCGCACCCTCATCGTTTGATGATCGTTCAAATGTTGCTTTCCGGTAGGAAATATACGGTCGGTGAACTATGTGAGCGCTGTGGGATTACACAGCCGCAAACTTCGGATCATTTACGGTTGATGCAACGCTGCGGTTTTCTGAGAAGCGAGCGGGAGGGACGCAGTGTTTATTACGAAGTCTGTGAGCCGCATTTGCAGGATTTTATCCAGTGCATTGAAAATCGGTTTGGGAAAACCGGTTAGTGCGTCGATCATTGGCTGCGTGAGCTGCTTTCGGCTTGGCAGGTCCGTTAAAAGCAGGCGTTCAGCTCGCTTTCGGAATTTTCAATGCCGGAAATCCTAGGATTGCCTGGGCGTTGAGCTTCAGTTTTTCGAAGGAGCTGAGCGCAATTCGTTTTCGCAAAATCTTCGCAGGGTCACGACGGATTTTTTTCAGAATCGCCCAGTAACGTCCGATCATACCGCGGAAAATTTTCCGGCCCGGCGGATCCAGGTATTTTTGCAGGTTCAACGCGCTGTGAAAAAGATTTTGAGCTCGTCGACATTCAAAGTGAATCAAATCCTTCCAGGGGGCGTCCTTAAACGGTTCGATTTGGCAATTTAGATCCAATCCACGATCCAACCAATCTTCTTTTGGAATGTAGACACGATTTCGTTGGAAATCCTCATTGACGTCCCGGAGGATATTCGTGATTTGCATGGCAATTCCGCAATCAAGAGCTGGTCGAAGATAGGCTTCGTCCGTTGAGTCGAATCCCCATATATGCAAGCAAGACAACCCCACTGACGACGCGACCAAATAGGAGTATGCCCTCAGATCCGTCATTGTCTCGAATGAGACGGGCTCTAAATCGCCGGTTACTCCACGTAACAGATCAAATATGTATTGATGCGGAATTGAAAATGTTTCTACCGTATCGGTCAAAGCCGCTACGATTGGGTTTGAAGTTCCGCGTCCAGAAAGCGATTCGCGAATTGAGCCGGTCCATTCTTCCAGCTGTTCCCGTTTTCGATCGATCGGTTCGGAGCTGTCAGAAAGGTCGTCCGAGTGCCGGCAAAACGAATACAACGCGTTCATTCCTTTTTGCTTGTCAGGAGCAAGGGTTTTGAATACCGATGTAAAATTCGACTTCGCGTTTGCCACAATTTCGGCGGCGCGAACATAACCCTGTTCAACGAGTTCGCTCATCCAGCATTCCTTTTTGATGGAGGTCGATCGTTTATCGATCCCGGATCGAAATCCAGATTGGGTTGGGTCTGACCCGTTCCGGCATTGGGGGTTTTCGATTTCACCATGAATTTTTTCCGACCCACAAATCTTGGAATAAACGTTTGAAAGATCAGCTGCATTTTTTTGAACTTGCTCAACCTTGGGCGTTGATTCAGAACGTTATGATCGATTTGACGAATGGCAGATAGGATGCTCAACCCGCCACGCACAAACAACTCAACGCTCTTTGAGATTGATGAGTCTACTCGATTGACAAGATCAGCTCCATCTAGAAAAAATTGCTCGGCGCGATTGACTTCGAACGTCATCATATCGCGAAACTCTGCGTTGAAAATTTTGTTTTTCAAATCGGACTCAGTGTAGCCGAACCGGTGGTACGATTCTGCCGGCAAGTAAACGCGATCTATCTCGAAATCACGCGCTACATCCTGGAGGAAATTCGCTAGTTGCAGGCCAGTGCAAATTGAATCCGACAGCTCGATCGTTTCTTCCGTAGCACTCTTTCCCAGATATAAGACCAATCGTCCGACCGGATTTGCAGATCGCTCGCAATAACTGAGTAGATCGGCAAACGATTCGTATCGATTGACCGTTTGATCTTGTTCAAAGGCATCGATTAGATCGGAAAAGGGCTTCTTGGGTAATTCGAAGATGCGGATCGTCAGTTGCAGGGCGATAAAGACCGGGTGGCTCGCCGAGCCATCGAAGCAACGATCCAGTTCTTTGCGCCACCACGCGAGCAGATCAAGGCTTTCGGTTGTGGATGCGACTTCATCGGAAATATCATCTGACCAGCGACAATAGGCGTAGATGTTCGCAAAATGTGGCCTCAAAGACTTTTTCAGCAACAAGCTGACGACGGAAAAGTTTTCGTAATGCTGGTCGGACAATATTTTGCAATAACGCAGCGCCTCATCGACCGAAATGACCTGCTGAGGGCTATTAGGACCGAATTTTTCGAGATGTTCGAGAAAACAATACTTCTTCATCGGTACAAATTTTTGTTCTTTACCGTTAGCGGAAGTGGGTGATCGCGGTCAAAATGGGTTCGACCGAGAGAATGTTAACGCGATCGTGCCGGTGTTTGCGAGCCTATGCGTCGCCGTAACATGACTCTAATACTATGGAAAACGAATGTTTCAGCAACCGGCAACGGATTCGGGACTTGACGATTTTCCCAAAACAGATTCCGGTAAAGCATTGTCGCGGTTTGATTCAAATTCGGTTTGGCGATCGCATCAAAATAACAAACGCTTATGATTGCATTTTAATGAATCGGTTCGTACGAAAACCGAATTGATTTTTATATTACGAGAATTAAATGAAGATTATCTTGGCCAGCCCGCGTGGTTTCTGCGCTGGCGTAAACATGGCAATTGAGAGCCTAGACCTCGCGTTAAAGGCATTTGGAAGTCCAGTTTATGTCTATCATGAAATTGTCCACAACAAATACGTGGTGGAAGATTTTAAGAAGCGTGGCGCCGTTTTTATTGAGGAGCTTTCTGAAGCTCCGGTCGGCTCGAATCTTCTGTTTTCAGCCCACGGCGTTTCGCCGGAGGTCCGTGAGGCTGCCAAGGCCCGAAATCTTCATGCGTTTGATGCTACCTGTCCATTGGTTACCAAAGTCCATCTTGAGGCCATTAAATATGCAAAAGAAGGCTACACCATATTTTTAATCGGACACGAGGGGCATGATGAAGTGATCGGCACCATGGGGGAAGCTCCCGAAGCGATCGTTCTTGTCGAAACCGAAGATGATGTGGACTCGCTTGAGGTCGTGGACGAAAGCAAGCTTGCGTACGTCACGCAGACAACACTTTCGGTGGACGACGCCAACAGAATCATTAACAAATTGCGGGCGAGGTTCCCCAATATCAACAAGCCGCCGAAAGATGATATTTGTTATGCAACGCAAAATCGGCAGGAGGCTGTCAAGCTGCTCTCGCCGCAGGCTGATTTGATTTTGGTACTTGGAAGTCAGAACAGTTCTAACAGTAAGCGGCTTTGCGAGCTTGCAACAGAGCAGGGAATCGCAGGCTATTTAATCGATGGCTCGGATCAAATCGACGATACCTGGTTTGCGGGAGTCGAAACGGTTCTGGTCACGGCAGGGGCAAGTGCACCGGAAGTTGTCGTCGAGCAGGTGCTTGATTATTTGAAAGATAAATTTTGTGCAACCGTTGAAATCCAAACGATTCGAGAGGAAAAAGTTAGCTTTCCTTTACCAAAACCATTGCGGAACTTGGGTGTTTAATAAGATGCAACGATCGGAGGTTTGACTCGACATCCTTGGGAGTCAAACCGATGCCCGCTTGAAGGAGTCGTTTTTACGTTTCAATTCAATCGGGCGTCGTTCTGCTTCACACTGGGGTTAAGATAGTTTAGCAAGACACCTCCAAATGGCCGACGCATGAACAATCGCAAAGAAAAGACAATAGCCAGGACTGCTTTGTTATCAATCCTTCTTTTTCTCGCTGTTCACGGTTGTTTTTTGCGTTTCGCAGTTGAGGTTGGCAACGCACAAGGAGTACCCAACTCGCTAAAACCTTCTGAGGGTGGCGGTTCAGCAGAGTTGGATGAGGCTCGGTCAAAATCGGAACCACTCAATGAATGGGCCAATCATGGTTCATCATTAGGGATGTCGTTGTCGGGAACAGAGCCCGGGGGGTTCCGAGTTACGAACGTCAGGGCGAATTTGGCGGCAGATCTCGCCGGAATGGAAAAAGGTGATCGGGTACTGCGAATTGGCGAAATCGATTTGGAGACAGTTGGTAAACCGGAGCTCAGTGATTATCTGGATAAGCTGCCACCAAATTCAAAAATCAAAGTGGTTGTCGATCGCGAGGTTGAGTCGGAGGACGCAGCAAAAAGGAAACGAACGTCATTGACGCTTGATTTGTCCACTGATTCTCGTGCGACGTTTGATGGCTGGGTCGTGAGCGAGCGATTGAAAAAAAATCGGGTCGTTACCGAGCACTTGCGGTCCAATGATCAGCTCATGCGATTAGATACTTTGCAGCAATCGATTTTGGACGATGTACGCAACGCCAAAACGCCGCGTGATGCTTACGAAGCAATTAATCAACGTATCGACGAGTTAGATATCTCACATACCGCGATCATTCCAAATTGGGGGTACATGCGGTTGGTCAATCGTGCCAAGGGCGGACTTGGGTTGACATTGCAACGACAAAAAGTCGACGGTGCAATCGGTTATTTTGTTTTGGATATGGAGCCTGGTGGCCCAGCAGCAAAATCTGATTTGAAAATGGGCGATGAAGTGCTTTTGGTCAACGAGATTGGATTGGAAAAATCGGCTCGCTTAATTCTGGCGGGTGAAGAGCAGCGTCACAAAGCGTTTGTGGTTTCGTCCAACGAGCGTGAGATCATCGCATTGACGTATCGTCGAAATGCATCCGGAAAACTGAGTCGGGTACAGCTTGAGAGCGACCCGGCATTGACGGCAAATTCAGCCACTCGCGATAGCTTTCGAGTGATAGAATTCAATGACAAAAGATTTGGGTATTTGCGGATATGGAACTTGATGTCGCTCCAAGTCAATCAGTATTTAAAGGACGCTCTAGGCGGGCAGTTTGCGGACTGCGATGCGTTGATTGTGGATTTGAGAGGTCGTGGGGGACAGATTTCAGTCTTGTTGGCCGTAGAGAAGACGATAAAAAAATGCGGAATCCCGGTGGTTGTGATCACCGACCGGTACTCAAGGAGTGCAAAAGAAATTCTTGCGAGCCGTCTCAAGGGGACGCCCAACATTAAACTGGTGGGCGAAAAGACTTGTGGTGCGGTTACGGCGGCATCATTCGTTGGTTTGCCTTCGGGGGCAGCTTTGATGTTTCCCGTCGCGTCGGGGCAGCGTTTGAGCCGATACACAAATGGTGTCAATCTCGAGGGCCGAGGGGTTGAGCCTGATGAAAAAGCGACGTTTTCTCTCCCGTATTTGGCGGGTGTCGATCCGTTGTTGGAAGCGGCAAAGAAGTCAGCGGAAACGATGGCGACAAGAGCTGCTGCTGAAAAAGCATCGGCCTCAAAGTAGATTGGGAAACGATTAAGTTGTGTGTGGTTTTGATCAACTTTTCTTTTCGACGATTCGTATAAAAGCAGATGGAAAACAAGCGGATTCCGGCATTGGCTTGGTTTGCTCGTCTTTCGAACTACGTTTAAAGGGTCGATTTCCGACTTGCATTGGTTTTGTTTTTTCAAACCGTGCCATTATTCTCTAAGTATTAGCCGTTTTGGGATTTCTTTGGTCCGATGTCAGACGCTTTGAATTCGAAAAATGAAATTTCGGGTCGGAAATCGGGGATCGTTGAAACGTCGGAAGCTGAATCCGTTTTAGTTGGTCGCAAACACTGGTCGCT
>CAJQQR010000142.1 GCA_905480545.1 uncultured Pirellulaceae bacterium | reverse complement strand
TTCCATTTCCAAAATCGACCAGATCCGGAGCGAGCATGCCCTCGCTTGCTGTCACCAAAGGAAGATTGGAGAGAAATCCAAAACCGGAAACCGTTGCCGCAGCACCGGTAGACTGTTTCAGAAAATTGCGTCGTGAGTTTTGGGGCATCAGAAAATTCCAGAGAAAATTGGACTTAGTGCACCATAACATTGCCTCTGTCGTATCGCAAACGATCGGAATCGACAGTACAGAAATTGAGGGCAAAAACCTCGATGAAAGAATCCAGATCAACAACCGTCATACCATTTCACGACTCGTCCAATTGCGATTTGACGTCATGACCTGACCTTCGCTGTTGAGCATCGATTCTACAATCTTCCGAAACCGAAATACACGCTTAAATCGGAAGGGAGCAAATGTGTTTTCGGAAACAACTGCCGGGACCGACCCGTTAATAGCAACCCGCCTGTGAGCTGGGAACTGACAGTCGATTCACGACCGCGTCGGATACATGAATAACCTTCCGTAACTGGACTCAAACCTGCACCGCATTCCTGCGTGTTCACACAAGGCGATCCGGCACCGAGACGCGTTAACAAATGCCAAACGCGTAAGAAAAACATGTTTTTCTTACGTCTGCTTTGGCGGCGGACTGCGCGAGGAAGCGATCGATTCAGCAAACAGAGTTGCGGTGCTCATGGTGGAGCGAACGTGAAAAATTAATGAGCATGACCCAACATCATAGTGGATTCCTTTGCGAGACTGCCAAGCGAATTGAAACACTTGAAAATTCGAAATTTCGAACCGCCTGGACTTGGGTCGAGAGAATCGCACGCCTCCATCGTCTACATCCCTGCGGTTAACGCTTCCAAATGCCGGCCAAAATGATCGGCCAAGACTTCATCATAAGTTCTCGGATTTGATTCCAAAACCGATCGAATAGCCGGACCGAGATTCGGATCGGTCAGTGTCGAACCAAATGTGCAGTGCAGAATCTGCCGTCCGGGTTCGGTAAAACCGATGCCTTGAGGCACGTCGGCCCAACATTCAAGATAAAGCTGTTCTAACCTTTTTACCTTGAATCCAGATTCGAAAGGCACGCCGGCATTGGTGGCCGAGACGTGATACGTTGCCCTGTCTCGATCGTAGCGATCACGCCCGAATCGAATCACGTCTCGAAACAATTCTTCGTCGTGACGAGCCACCACACGCAACGCTTCTAAATAACTTGTCCCCGCTGTTTTCACATGAAAACGCCCTTTTGTTGCCTTCGCAAGCAAAGTGTACATTGACAGTTTATCGGAACCTGAATGCAGGCTCAATTTGTATGGACCTAGCATTTCCGCGATCGAAGCATGGTCTTTTAGCGACGCCTCCAACGCCAATGCGTCCCCCTTGTAGTCCACACCCTTTTCCATGTCACCGATAAACCTTGGAGCAAGACTTACCAACTTCATCCCGCCCATTAAGCACTGCTGGGCGATGATGTAATGCTCGGCCAGGGTTGTCGGCTGGTCCGTTTCATCGACGGACAATTCGATTTCATAATCTCTTCCAATTCTTTCGTGAACGGATTTAATGTAATCCCCCATGGCCAACGCACGCTCAATCGCAACGCCGTATTTCACAACTGCCCGCATGCATGCTTCTTCATTAAGCTCAATTTTGGTACCGGTCGGCAAATCAATCGATTTACCCAAATAACTGTCGTACCAAGGGACAGAGCTTCTCGCATGAGCAAACTTTTCTTTTAGCACGGCTTCGTTGTAATCATCGGCCTTTTGATCAACATCATCCGACGGATCGATGGTGAAGAAAGTAAACCCTGCAGCCGCAGTCAGGTCAACATCGCCCGGCGTTTTGAGGTGATCAGCGTCCGCGCCGAATCGCCCGTCCCATCCAGCGGCCGTTGCCCCCTCGCAAGCATCATTCATCACCTGCATAGCAGTCCGCTTAGTTCGCGTCATTTCACGAATCGACTGCTGCGGAAATATAGGCTCGATACCATGACCAGATCGTTTCATTGCCGCAACATGCCCCGGGGTGGCGAGGCCAATTCGATCACCGAAACCGAAACTGGGTGCCAATCCTAGCGGGACACATTTTAATTGATTGTTCATGAATTCATTTGCTCCGTCGACTAAGTCACACTCGTTATAATTTAATCATTAAACCTGAAGCCCGCTTCGGGCACATTGCCGCCACGCTTCTCGCCCAATCCACTGTTGAAGACAAGAATACAACGCTAATCGACTTCCAAACGAGCCTGACACTGGGTAACGCGAATTTCGACATGTGAATTTCGACATAACGAGTCACGCCTCTATTTCCAATTAACTCTCAATTTACTGAATGAAGTTACGCTTTACTGAATGAAGTTACGCTGAGAATGCCAAGCGATTCAGATCAATTCACTCTTGCGTTCATCAATTATTGGGAGAAGACTTCAATCGCTTTTTGAAGCTGAGAATCTGTTTTGGTGGGTGATTGAATTTCGCGACGAACTTCAATATCCGGTTTCACACCAATTCCTTCAAGTCGCTGCCCATCGACCGAAACATCATTCACTGCCAAGTATAGAACATCGCCGCTGGACAATTTGAAGATGCGCCCGGCAACGACCGCACCAGATGTCGTCTCGCCTACCACTTTGCCGATTTTTAGTTTCTTAAATCCGTACGTAAACAGCTCTTTGCCACTGGTAGTTTGGCCATTTGTCAGTAACACCACAGGCCTTTCCCAAACACCACTATACGAACCCACTTTTCCGCTACGCGATGTACTCGTGACGCTCGCGATTGGTGATCGAAACAAATTCAGGTAGTTCAGATCCGCGCCGCCCCAACCGTCACGAATATCAAGAATCAAACTATCGCATTGACTCAACTTTCCCCAGAGTAAATACTCGCGAAGTATATCTTGATATTTTTGACCGGCATAACTCCAAATATGAATGTAACCGATTTTTTTGCCGTTGGATTCAATGACTCTCGCACTCGCCTTCATGGCATTTTCAAACATTGTGCGACCGTCAATCCGCTGGACACTCAATGTCACTTTCAATTCCTCGTTGCCACGAGCAAGCACAATGACCACCGCCTCTTCAGAACGGTCTTTGAATGAACCAATCGGATGAAATGGCTTACCGTCTACCGATTGAATAATATCTCCAAATTTGATTCCAGCTAGTTTCGCCGGGAATCCATCGTAAACAGATGCGACATAATGTTTCCCACTGATGACCTTCGTATCGACACCAATGCCGTTGTAGATGAACAGATCGGCTTCTTCTTGATCAAATAGCTGATTGAATACTCCAAGCAATTGAAATCGTTTTGGGTTGTTGCGGGAGTAAAAAAAAGTGTGAGAGGTCTTCAATGTTGCCAATAGCTGATTGACTTGCAAAGAAAACGCATCGACGTCATTTTCGGCCAACGCTTTCTTTCGAAACTCTGCGACCCGCGAAGTCCAATCGCTGATATCAAATGAACGGTCGTAAAAATGCTCTGCAACAAGGTTCGAAACTTCTTCAAAGAGCACACGTTGATCGGTGGAGATATTTTGAAACTCTTGAGCAGTCGCAACGCCACAAATGCTACCCACCAAAATGATTATCGCGCACGTTAGTTGATTTTCAACGCGGTTGTTCATAGAGAAATCAGTACCTGAAAATTGAGTCGAATTGTATTGCATTGTTGTCGACGGCACTTTGCAGTGCCATTGTCCATCGTATCATTGATTAGGACGCCTATGGACACAACCGACGTAACAAACAAGTCCAACGGACTTTTTCAAAAAGCATGAAGCAATGAACCATTTAGAAGCAACACGTCGATTCTTGGAACTCAAAGATCTTGATGAAGTGCTTTCTGAATGCAGGAGCTTGCATCAAATGGGTTATCGACGGATGGGCAAATGGAGTTTGGCGCAGATCTGTCGTCACCTTCGAATGACCTTTGACAGCAGCATTGACGGCTATCCGTTGTGGATGTCATTCTTCGCGCCGCTGCGTCCGTTCATCCGCCGCATGATGTTGCCGCGACTCCTTCGAGGTGATTCACCGAAAGGGATTCCTACTGCACCGATGTTTGCGCCCCCAGCGGACCTGGATGATGCGAAGGAAATCGAAATTCTTACTGCAAGCATTCATCGGCTTCAAAACCACCAAGGCGACTTCAAACCGCACCCGGGTTTCGGCCGCATGGACAGCGAACAAATGAAACGATTTCACACGGTTCATTCAGCACATCATCTAGGCTTTCTGGTTCCCAAGTTGCAAAATCAGGATTTGATACACTAGCGTTGGAGGCAGATCATTCGCGATAAATCATAGAATAAATCGCGAATCCGGGGCCGAATGCAGCACGTGCTGAAAAAAGCGACTTTTTTTCGCACTTTCAGAAATCGAATGCGTAAAATAAACTCTGCCTTGTTGGCTGCACCCTTTTTGAGAGATATAACCGTGTTTACGCGATTTCATATCGACGTTTTTCGAAACACGAACTCTACCATCGTGCTTTCGATGGACAGCCTGAAAGGCAAAAAGCTGGAAGGCAAAAAGGAACACAAATTCCGTTTCAAGGCACTGGCCGAAATGTATAGAATTCAATGGATTGGTTTCGTCGTTTCAATATTTGCGTTTTGGCTGGCCCTTAGCTTTCCAGCGATCTCTGCTGCTTATTCCACAGGTTTTGCAGTTTCACCCACCTTTGGCATCAATACAGCTGCTGTAACTTCTATCTCATCAAATTCGTTTGCTCCCAACTCGCAAGATGACGTGGAACTGATCAATCGCATTTGGACCGATACCAATGCCCAACAAGTCCTTGGGGTTTTTCGCGCAAGAATCAGCGGTGTGGTGAAAATTGAAGACACTGACGGCGTTGTGACATCAATGCCGTACGGTTCGCTCATTCCGGGTGACCAAGAATACGTGGATGCAGTGGTAGCCAAATTTGGTTCCGCACCTAACGCAAGAACTTGGAGCGACACCAGCGGCAATAACTTTCGTGGAACGTATAAGAAACTCAACAAAAGCGAATTGGAGTTTCTCCTGATTGACGATGACAAACGGATGAATATCGAAACGATCTTTTTGACTGCGCAGGATATTGATTACCTCATTGACAAGATCAACTCGGAGACGACCGCCCCCACGAATCGCGATCGCTCGTTTCGTTTGTGGAGATTTTATGATGCAAATTCAAATGCGTTGCGTTGCATCGGACAATATAAAAAAGTCGTTGGAAATGATTTGGTTTTGAATCAAGTTGGCGCCGAGTTCAGGATTCCTCTAGCACAATTGGATTCAAGTGAAATCAGTTATCTGCAACAAATTGATCCCTCACTCCGTGAACGAATCAGCCAACGGACGGGCGGTAATTTCGCTGAAAAGCGAACCACAGGCGTAGACGAGAATCCGAGGCGATTATCAATTGATGGCGGCAGTGTTCAACCGATCTGGTGGATTTCAATCGGCATTGTTTTTCTGCTGCTTTTGGCTCTGATTGCGATTCGATACATTTACGAATCATCAACTCCCGAATGGGATGACGATTGAAACTCGCTTAATTGTCCAAAATGTTCGGTGGAATGTGTTTAACGTTAAGCACATTCTTTAGAAACCGATTTTCGATCATTCGAATGGCTTTGGTCCATAGATCACATTCATTTGAAAAGAAAATTTCATTTTCCGGTTCTGCTGCCAGCCAATTTCCGTTCGCAATCTCTTGAGCCAACTGCCCCTTTTGCCAGCCGCTCAACCCAAAGAAGACTTGATAAGGGTGCGCATGATTCTTGGCAATAAACTGCAAATTTTGTTCCTTCGTTGCGGTAAAAAACCCGTTCGGCAAGACAGCCTCGCCCGCCTCTTGCTCACAATGAATGGCAAAAACCGGTCCGGCTAAAGGACCACCAATCGACAATAAACCGTCGGACGAATGCGATCCAACCATCCCGCGCCAGGCTTCTTGCACCTGATTATCAGCAGGTCGATTGAGAATAACGCCAACGGTAGCGTTGTCATTATCCTGAAATACATAGATGACCGAACGACAGAACGGCGTTGCGTCGAGTTTCGGCGAAGCGATCAATAATTTCCCAAAATAGTCGTTCATTGCATTCATTCTCGAAAACTAATGCCCCTGACATAATTTCACCTTATCGGGCCAACATACACTGCCGCAAACACTGTGCCACAAATCGATTTCAAATGGGATATTGCGTTGATTTGCGTCCATTCCCCCTGCAAGTTCATCATCATGTACACGCCCAATTCGAAAGAAATCTGCACTGCCTTTAGATCAAATCAAATGCTCGATGATTCCAGGGGGCTTTGACTCTAACACTTCGTTTCCGTGAGTTTGCAAGGCGTCCAATCGATCTCGGCAATGTTCGAGTCGTTACATCTCCACGAAAAAGAACTGTAGTACGGAAGTATGCCGCTACAACGCTAACGGCTCACCTGCAATTTGCCGCTCATTTCTGGTGATGCCATAAAGGTCGTTGATGAGCTGGATGTCACAAGGTCGCTGCTTTACATTGCGACGAGCAAACATTCGTTTTTGAGTTGAAATCATTACTTCGGGTGGCATTTCAGTCACCTGCCCGAACAAGCGAGCATAGTTCACAAAGCTTGGCACGTTGGTCGTTACAAACCCGTAAAGCATGCTGCACAATCCAACGACTTTTCCTGTAAAGATCCCGGTGTTGATCGCTGATTTGGAGTAATCCCCCATGATGCAACCAACAAACTGCATATTTGTTGTGACCTTGCTACCAACACCATTGATTCGAGGGTATTCAATTTTGACTTCACCATAGGTGTTTTTAAGGTCACTATTGCAGGTCCCTGCGCCAAGGTTGATCCAACTGCCTAGGTAACTGTGGCCGAGGAAACCATGGTGCTGTTTGTTGGTGTAAGGTTCAATGATAGAGGCTTCGACTTCGCCACCAATTTTGGTTGTATGTCCAAGCGACACGGCATCTTTGATCGCCGAGTGCTCAATGACCTTCGAGTTGGGTCCTATGTAGGCAGGTCCACTTAAAAAAGTGTAAGGTCCAATTTTTGCATTCTCGTCAACGACGATCGGTCCAGCGCTGGTATCACAGACAATATGCTCTCCCAACTGGGCCCCCTTCGCAACAAACACGCCGTCGCGGACTTCCGTCAACGAACGGGTGGCAATGATGTATGCCAAATTGTCGTTGATTGTTTCCAGATTGAACCGCACGATATCGTGTGGATAGTGAAAAAGATCCAGTTCGCTGCCCAAGGCATTCAACTCAGAGATATTGCGCGTCGCAAAGTACTGACGGGAAAGGATACCGTTTTGATGTCGGCGATCGCCTTCGACATCACCGGGAATCAAGGCGGCTGCGATTCGCTCACCAGCATGGACGACGCCGAAACGATTCCGGTCGACGATCGATTTCAAGACCTCAAAGTTCTTGCGTGATGGGACAGTCGAGGCATTCACGAAAAGTGTTGAATCTTCATTCTTTCCATCCCATTCCTCGATCATGGGAAAATCCAGTTCTTGGATGGTTCGCAGATGGGGACGAACAATTCCAAATAGCGGCTGGTTCAAATCCTGGACCCAATCAATCAGGCGTTTGGCCGCACATTGGATCGCGTAAGCTGGACGCGCAGCGATCGCGGGGAAAAGCTCATCGACACATTCGTCTTCAAACAAATTAATCTTCATGACTGTTACAAACGTTACAACGTTGATTTAAGGAAAGCATTCGGCTGAAGGTTAGCTTTCGAGTAAACTTTTTCCTGAAATTATCAATAAGTTTAGGTTTAGACGTTTATGGTTGAATCAGAACGATTGGGCTGTGCGGATTGGTCGGCGAGTGCCTGAGTGACCATCGAACCACCGTCAAGTCGTGTCTCGCAAATACCAAAACGTCTCGCTGGGTAACAGGCTTTTGCATTGAATGAATTTCGGCAATCCGAACTCCAACTGAACGGCCCGAGTCCTGATCAGGATCTGTTGCGTTTTCGGTCTGGACAGAAATACAAGCACAGTGGACGCGCTCCATTGTTCGGACTCGTTGCTGCCGCGATCGTCGGATTTGCCTGTGCGGCGATCGGCGGAATCGGATATTGCTACTGCATCACCAAGTTGCATTTGGCACTTGTTGAAATTGTCCTGCTCGTTGGACTTTCATTAACGATTGGACTGCCAATTGGATTGATCGCTTTTAAATTCAAAATCCGCAGCGACCTGCATTTGCTCGGACTGACTATCGCTGCCGGCACCATCGCTATCTATTTCGAATGGGCATTCCATCCGTACTTTGCACTGGGTGAAAAACATCGCTACATCGCTTGGGCACCAAGCGACATCTGGTTTTGGATGAAACTGCTTTTTGCAAAGGGGGGCGAGTTCAGTGGTTGGTACGCGGTTGCGATTTGGGTCGCTGAAATTCTGTTGGTTTATTTGTTGGGATTGGGGTTTGCGATCATTCAAATCGAAAATCCATTTTGCGAGCGATGCGAGTGCTGGACGGAACGACGAGATGGAGTCGCCGTTTTTGCTCAGCCGCAAATCGATCACACCGACGTGTTTGTGCGCATCGAAGATGGAGATTTCGCAGCGTTTCAGGAATTGCAGACCGTTTCACGCAAAGCCCAATCCTATCTACGCGTAGATATGGATATGTGCCCCAAATGTCTGCAGACCTGTTTCGTGTCCCTTGTTTCGGTCGATCATAAGGCCAATGACAAAGGGGAATTGGAAAAGAACGAGACGAAATTTTTCTCTCAACTAGCCATTGACCAAGATGAGTTGGCGACCATCATTGCGGCCGGGAAGGTGGATCAATTTTCGTCACGACGCTAATGCTTGACCGCAGAAAAACCGAGGACCGATCCAAAAAATGAATCAACCCGAAACCAACTCAACGGTATGACCATCTGGATCAAAAAAATAAACTTGGACTGCGCCGTCGGGGCGTTGCTTTGGCCCCTGAATCACATCGATTCCAAGCGTGGACAACTTCTCAGCTTCTTTATAACAGTCATCCACGGAAAACGCGAAATGGTGGCCGCGTGAAGCGATAGTGTTTCCCTGATCCGCCAATCCAGCTTTACCGGACTCCGGACTCTCGAGCGTCGCATGAATTTGTGTTTCCCCTGCGGAAAACCATAATCCATCAAAATCAAAATCCGGCCGTGGAACTTGTTTCATTCCAAGCTTTTCAACGTAAAACGCTCGGGTAGCATTCAAGTCGGCAACAATGAGAGTGATATGATCGATGGCGTGTAGATTGAGCATGACGAGGTGAATTCAAAAGTAAGTTAGTGATGGTTGGATCTGCGCTTCGGAAAGCATTTTTGCGATTTGCGGATCATTCAACGGTTTTCCCGTCCCCCCAATCGCGGTCAATGTTGCTTCTAAAACATTTGTTCCAAATGAGCGCCCATTGAATCGTGGTGTCGTGGTGCAAAGCAACTTGGCGCCTCGGCCTTTCAACAACTCCACGTCGGATTCAGTCGTGGTATTGGTAACGATGATCTTTCCAGATAGATCGTTGGGCATGTATCGCCGAATATAGTGAAAGTCGTCCGCAATGATGTCGGCCTTATTAAACCAGCGAACGAAACGTGGCTGATTTTCATTTTGTTTCTTCCCGGTTGGATAGAGGACCGAAAACGGCAAGCGTGAGATGATGGGACCGTACAAGTTCGCGAAAAACTTTCCGACACCAACGTAATTCGTGTAGAGCGGAACACCGATTAAAAAGCCGGCGTCACAGATCATTAACTTCGAGCCGAATTGCTGAAAGCTTTCGACCATGTTGTAACGGCCTGCCCCAACACAAAACATGACCGTCTTGTCAGCCACGTCTTCGTCGATCCGTTTGTCGAGCCAATTCGCAATTTGACTTTCAACAACCTTTCGAACCCCCATGCCATCCACCGCAGGAGACTTCAGGTCCTTTACCAATTTTTGCACAGCATGAAATTTAAAATAGCGTTTCCCGATGGGTACACCTAGTTCGCATCCGCCAATCCCAAAGCAATCAACTTTGCCATCCAGTTCCAAGTACTTTTTCCGTGCAAGTTCCTGATTTCCATCAGTTCCTATTCGTTCGATCAGAATCTTCTCACCGAGAATTTCGGCTTCTACACGCTTGTCGCGAGCACTACTTCCCAGACTGATGGAGACAACGTGTTTCATTTAAAAAAAATTGGGAATTGTGTGCTAAATTACTGCTACCGCATTAAAGACGGTTTGTTCAGGTGTGTTCGGAATCCATGGCTAAATCAGAATAACGAAATTCGGTGGGCTGCATTCATTGACCCAATTGCCCTCATAGTCGTTCTTTGGCTCCGCATCAAAGTTCTACTCTTACATCGAAAACATTTTTATACCGTTTTAGCACTGTCCAGAAAACGATTGTAGTCGAACTGGGTTGAATGCGACTTGTTGCGAAAATCAAATGGGCTGCAGAAAATGGTATGACAGCTTGCCTATTCCGATCCTGAATGCCATTTCACGCAATTCAGTCACATCATTTTTTTGAAAACCGCCTCAATCCAACGAAACTGAATAAAATGCGGAATGGTATTCAACTTTTTCGGATCGCCAACGAGAAATTGATGTTCTATCTTTGATTTCATTACGTATTATTACAAAGGACGGATGTCGATTTATGGCTTTCGATTCGAACGCAGTGTCTAATATCCATTCCGTGTCTAATATCCATTCCGTTGAGATGATTCTCGACTTGAATTTTTTTCGATAAAGTCAAATAGGTCTCAAAAAAGCGAACAAATGAATCGAGCAAACAGGGGTTTCACGCTTATTGAACTTTTGGTCGTTATTGCGATTATTGGTGTATTGGTGGGACTCTTGCTTCCTGCGGTCCAATCCGCCCGAGAGGCAAGCCGACGAATCCACTGCCAAAACAATCTTAAACAAATCGGATTGGCTGTTACACTTTTTCATGATTCGAACAGAGCGCTCCCGCCGGCGCGGCTCGCTAACCATCCGGGTTCACGCGTCGGCCAAGATTGTGCATCTGATCAGCCTTCTTGGTTTGTTCACATCATGCCGTACCTTGAGAATGGCAATATGTACGAAGAATTCGATCTTTTTGACTCCGTCGAAATTGCCCCTTCTAACGTTCGTAAGACTGCATTGTCGGTTTACGTTTGCCCTTCGCGACGATCTCCTCTAGAAGCAACGGTTGACGAGTCCGTGATACAGGAACGAGCTCCCTGCGGATGCGGCGGAACGATCAGCCGCATACCAGCCGGTGCTTTGGGCGATTACGCTGCTAATCACGGAGACGTTTCCCCCGGTGCAATCGGTGCGGATTCAGACTTTTACTACGGTGGAAATGGAACAGGTGCACTGATAAGTAGCAGACCGATTTGCAAGGCGAATTCGCCAATCGGATGGATGGATCGAATTAAAATGTCGAGTTTGCTTGACGGGACAAGTAACACATTTTTGGTAGGAGAAGCGCACGTGCCACCATCGCAATTTGGCGTTGCTCCAGTCGACGGGCCGATCTACTCGGGGCAGGAATTCTCAACGATTGCGAGGGTCGGTGGTCCGGGTGCTCCGATCGTACGAAATCGCTTTCAAACTTTGCCATTGATGTTCCAATTTGGCAGCGTCCATCCGAACATCTGCAACTTTGCACTTGCCGATGGGAGTGTTCAGGCGATCTCGTCAACGATCAACACAATTTCACTGGGGCGATACTGCAACCGCGCAGATGGCGAAATCATTGGTTATGACGGCTTCCAATAGCATGCTGAAACAGATATTTCTATTACTCGCTTTACTTACGACCTTGGGATGTGCGAAAGATCCACACCCCGAACGATTCCCTGTCTCTGGCGCCGTCAAGTTTTCTGATGGGGAACCGGTTAGAACAGGCATCGTCGAGTTCATTCCGGTGGATGGCTCTTTAACGGCGACGGGTCAAATCAAGACTGATGGAACGTACAAGTTGAGCACCATCGAAAATGATGACGGCGCGGTACCAGGCGATTACATTGTCGTGGTAAAGCAGTTTATATTTTACGACAAAATCCCTGAGCAGAAACACGATCACGGCGGCGATGTCGACACGGTTTACGCTGACGAGCGAACGACACCGTTTAAGTACAAAGTGAACGATGGCCCAAATATTGCGGATTTCCAAGTCATCTACGCAGAGAAATAGCGTCAACAGAAATAGCGTCAACAGAAATAGCCTTTCATCGAACCCGCGATTCAAGACGCAACTTAGTTTTCGATCAGGCCATCTTCCTGGTAGGATTTAATTTTGGTGTGAAGCGTGCGACTGGTGACACCAAGGTGTTTTGCCGTACGCGTTTTGTTTCCGCTAAATCGATTCAGATTGGCCAGAATCAAATGTCGCTCGACATCGTCTAACGAAAGCTCCAATAGCCAATCGGGCAGCCGCTCGGTTCGGATCTTAAAAGGTTCAAATTCGCTGGGCGAAATGACATTCGATTGCGCTAACAAACTGGCGCGACAGATTATGTTTTTCAATTGCCGAACATTCCCCGGCCATGAGAACTCAGCTAGTTTCTTCAATGCTGAGTGGGAAATTGAGTCCACCTTATTCGGTGATTCGTCCGCACAATCACGAATAAATCGATCACAAAGAGCAGGCAAGTCTTCCAAGCGAGCACGAAGTGGCGGAATTTCGATTTGCAAAACGTTTAATCGGTGATAGAGGTCTTCGCGAAATGAATTATCCTCAACGGCTTCTTGCAAGTCACGGTTTGTTGTCGCTATCACACGCACGTCGATACGTTGATCGAGGTTACATCCCACACGTTGAAAACTACCTTCTTCCAACACGCGAAGTAATTTAGCTTGCAAGCGAACGGGAATCTCAGTCACTTCGTCGAGCAGGATCGTTCCGCCGTTGGCCCATTCGAACCGGCCAACTCGGGCCTGATCGGCGCCCGTGTAGGCACCTTTGATATGACCAAAAAACTCGCTCTCTAAAAGATTTTCCGATAGTGCAGCACAGTTTACTTGAACAAACCGTTTGTCATGACGCTTGCTGTGCGAATGAACGAGCTTGGCAAAAAGTTCTTTGCCTGTACCGCTCTCACCACAAATCAATACCGATGCAGAACTGCAGGCAAACCGCTTGGCCATTTCTACCCGAGCGTTCATGATGTCCGACTGAAAAACAATACTCGAGTCTTCCCAACGACCTTGGGAGCCTGAGGCCGGGCCATCGATCGGGGCATCGATCGGGGCATCGACATTCGCTTTGAAATTGCTCGGTCCACTTGAGCCATCTGCCGATTCACGAATCGGAATCGGATTGGACAGTACTTGGTTCAAGGCCGTTTCAGACGCAATTCGAGGAAAGGAAGTTGGTGCAAGGCTGGTGGACGAGCCGGGTGAATCAACGGCTACTTGGGAATGACCGGAACCAGACGGGCCAATTGATTTGGCCGTCAGTCTCTGTGGTTTATTTTTCACTAATTTACTTTCCTGCGAATCTTTGACGTCGCCGTCAAACGCTACATGCTGTGCGCCGTTCATTCTCTTGCCCCCTAAAGCCAATCCCGATTCCGTTCGGTTTATCGTTTGACGTATGCGTTGTGCATTTTTGATGCAACCACATGTTTGCTCATACTTGGTTTCAATCCATCACGCGCGTGTTTGATCTTGGATTCCATTTGGCTGGTTTTCATGACCAACGTTTGTATCACGTCCGTTAGCTCATCCTTTGCTGTCTTCAAAACTGGACTTCGGCGTTCCAGATTCTCGACCTCTGATACAACAGTACGAATCTCTTGATCAACGGATTGAATTTCAATCATCTTTTGGTTAATCAGTTCCAATTCGGACTGCGCGACTTCCCCTGCATCCAGCAATTGCGACGCGGCATCAACAATCGGCAAGATTTCCAAGTACATCGATTTTTGCTGAGCAAATAGCTCAAGCAAAATTGATTCAGGATCATTTGTTTGAGCCATAAGTTGCTTCCAGTTTGGTTAAAGTCTCTTGCATTTTATTTAGCGACTGATCGATGCTCAGCTTTGCTTCCAATTGATCAAGCCACCACTTGGACGAGCGTTGTGCGACATCGGACTCGATCGATTCCGCCGATTTATTAAATGCTTCTCTTGCTTCTGGTATTGCCCCCGTGCTGAGGTAACAACGTCCCAATTGAAAATTCACCCAGTTTTTTGTGGCTTCATCCAGCGTGGGCTCTTTTGAAAATTCAAGGAACATTTTAATCGCGGTTTGATAGCTGCCGATCGCAACAAGGTTGTTGGCGAGCCCAAGTTTGTCGACAGGATCATTCGACATCGACTCAAATGGTGTCAAATCATTTGGGACTGGCGATTTTGGATCCGACTTGGATTTGGATGCGGAATCATCGCTTAACTCTGATGGTTGAGAATTCGGCTCATTGATGGCAGCACCCGGCGGCAAAGTCGTATTTGCTTGAGTTATGGGAGGGACCGTCTGATTTTCGGAAGTTGAATTGAGCGATTTTTGGCTGGATGCCTGATTGACTCTGGGTGCTGGACTGGCCTTAGCATCATTGATTTTCCGTAGCTCGAGCATCAACAGCTGGATGTCGCTTCGAATATTTGTTATCCGCTCGTCTCTTTCATTTTTCGTTCTTTGCATCGTCGAATTCAATTGCTTCATCAAATCAAGCTGACTTCGAATTTGCTGCTCTGTCGCCTCCCGATACGGGTTGGCATTCTCAGCATTCTTGGGGCGTTTAAATTTTTCAACTGCGATACTCGATTGTCTTCTTGCATTGATCGCCGATTGAATCAACTGACTTGGAGATTTCGGTTTTAGAGATTCCTGTGCGACCAAACTCCCAATGCCACCGGCAAATAATTCCAAAACAAAAATCGCGCAAAACCCAATCACCATTGCCTTGCCGAAGACAAAGCAAGACAGAAACCTGCCGCACTGATACCCTGCGGCAAAGAGCCACGGCTGATTCGAAAGTACAATCGTTCTTGTCATGGTAGGGACCGGAAAGTGTTTTTACGTGCTTGAAATGAAACTAATTTGCGGCGAAACGGGAGTTGGTTTTATTTGCGATCGTAAAGGCCCGCAAAATAGGTCGCTGCCGTATGGTGGTCGCCAGTTCGTTCGTAGGCTTGCCCAATTAACTTTAGCGTACGATTCTTCATATCTGCATAAATTGGTTTCTTCAAAATGGATTCGCAGATTCGTTTACAATTTTCGAAATTCTTCGCGTCGAATTCAGATTTAGCATTTCGAAACATTTGCGAAACGGAGGTTGTTTCGCCGGCATCTGCCATCAAAACCCGTTCGTACCTGAGCATCTCGTCCGGCAATTGTCCGGCTTCAACAAATTCACGGCTAAGCTCCAGCTTCATTTTTTGCCGAAGATTGGAAGGGCGCTCTTGCTCGAAAACTGGAAGCAAGCCCTTGATCGCTTCTTTATGGAATCCGAGCGTGCGGCGGGCGATTCCCAGCAACAACGGCAGGTGAGGCAACTTGGAATTAGTGGGTTGGAGGATGTTAAGAGTTCGCAATAGATCTTCCGATTCTTCGTTACCTTGGATTGGCTGTGCAAAGTATCTTGCATAAGCGGACATGAATGTCGCGATCGAGGTCATATTTGAATTTACGATCGATTTTCGATTATCCATGATCGTTTGATTCGCTGCGAAATACTGCCCATCGAGCAAATAAATGGAACTTTGCAGAATTGCGGCCTCCGCACGAAAGGCATCGGTTGCAGCCGCAACAATAGCATGAGATGCATTCCGAATTCCGCTGGAATATGCCCCATCAATGGCGTGCTGTCTCGCGATCATGATCACCGCCGCTGCCGAAAGATCACCGCCAAACGACTCATCGCTTGCTTGAAAAAACGATTTTTCTGCCGAACCGTTATCGCCATTTTTCAAATATGATTTACCCAAATTGAACGCTGCTCGCTGCCTGACAAAGGAACTCAGGATTCGTGATTTCAAAGCCTCGCGATAATTTGCAATCGATGTCGTCCATTCCTGCTTCTGAAACGACAAGTTCCCGAAAACGAATTGCGTCATCGTAAGAAAACGATTTTCCGGAAATTCAAAAATCGTGTATCGCAATAAGTGAACGGCGCGTTCCTGATCCAGCGTCTCGATTTGCTCGACAGTAAGATCTCGTTTCGAAGCAACCTGAAAAACTCCACTAGATTCGATCCAGTACAAATTCAATGGCGCAAGCAATCCATGCAAAAGCGTTGCGAGGTCGATTTCATCCAGTCGCAGATCCTGGGAGCGAAATTCAATCTCATCAAGTGCAGACTCGGTAAACTCAATTTTCGTGGACAGCACCGTCTCCAGCGTCTTGAAGATTTCAGCCAAACCGACTTGCTTTGCATGTACGTAAACCATTTGACCTTTAGCTTCGAAAGCCTCACCGACCTTCCGTATCTCAAGTCGTCCGTTTTCCCGCTCATCGGCTTTCGGCGAAATCAAAAGCCCTTTTGGAGTCTCCTTCTTAGGTGGACTATCACTTGGTTGCTCGGAAGAAAAAGGGTCCTTTGCACCCTCTTTCGCAAGGAGATCAAGAAGATAGAACTGCGGATCGAACGGCATATCAGCATGCACCGCGATGTTAATGTCTGTTGTGATACGAGAGGTCCGTTTTGTGACCTTGTTTGCGCAGGAAATCGCCAGCAAGTGAGCCGTATCACCTACAAATCCAGCGTTCGATTTCTTGTTTGACTCAACTGATGGTCGACTAAGAAACAATTTCCATAACACATCGCGAGATTCGGTTTGTTGGCCCGTTTTCTGAAACACCCTGGCCAGACCTAGCTCCGCCGAGCGCTGTATGTATGGACGCTTGCTGTTTTGACTGAGCGACGAGTAGACTTCGTTAGCTTTCCCAAAACGCCCCGTTGCCTCGAGCGCAAGACCGATTCGATAGATGACCGTTTCGTTTTGGCTTCTGTTGCCTGCGAAGCCTTGATAATGCAGCATGGCCTCCCCAAACTCGGCCATTTGGAACTTCCGATCACCATTTTCTACCGTATATCTCAACGGTAGATTCTCGTTATTTCCTTTTTCGAGAAGTTCATCAATGCCTAAAGCTGAATTGGTAGCATTTCCAGCCGAGAAATCATCACCTGACGATCCTCCATCTGCGGAAAACACCCACATCAGGATCACGCCCATCGCAACCGAATTGCAATACAAGCTGACCGTCAGCCAATTACTTTTGCCCTTAAACATATATATATGACCGTGAACGAAACCCAAAGCTGCCATCGCGGCTTATTCACCCGGATAATCGGCAATGTCCTCGCAGCGATGACAAACCAACTAACCTGAATATTTTTATCGGTCATATGTAATTATTTTCTTTACTCCAATCGAATTTCCGCAAGTGACCATCAAAGTCAACGATCACTAGGGCAGTTACTTGGTTTTCGATCAAGGTGTTTGTGTGAGTTTTATCAATATCAATTCGAGTTGGAACGTTTCGTTAAACCGTAACGCCCAATCGGAGCGAAATGGAGACACCCAACGACGTACGGATCGTGCGCCGTCTGATAGCAAGCAACTTGTGGCACTAGGGCATTCGCCTGAGACCAAAGTACCTACTGGAATCACCGAACAGTTCAGTCGTTTACGGGAAACTCGATCAGAGATTGTTGAATCAGCTGAAGAGAAACTGGAAAACGGTTATTTCGATGAACGCCAGACCGCCATTAACTTGGCAAAATCATTTTTAGACATTTCGTAGTTTTCATTTATCGAAATCAAGTATCAGGTGAAAGCCCTACAGGACGTATCGCCGGGAATGGACTCGTGAGCTTGGATTTTTTTTGGGAGAGGTTTTAGATGAGTTTAAAGCTTGCTAATAATGTAGGTGCATTAAATGCACAAAACAACTTGAACCGGTCATCGAACGCAATGAACAAATCGCTTGAGCGATTGTCATCCGGTCTCAAAGTCAATCGTGGTGCCGATGGCCCTGCGGCTCTTGTCATTTCGGAAAAACAGCGTGCTCAGATCGCTGGTCTTCAACAGGCAATCGACAACACCGACAAGGGTGTATCCGTTGTTCAAACCGCTGAAGGTGCATTGACCGAGATCAACAGCCTGTTGGTCAAGATTCGTGGTCTAGCTTTAGATTCAGCGAACTCGGGTGTCAACGATGATGACGCTTTGGCCGCAAACCAAGCAGAAATCAACAACGCACTTGATACGATTGACCGAATTGCAAACAACACGCAGTTTGGAACGAAAAAACTTTTGGACGGTTCAGCTGGACTTTCTGGCGTGACCACCAACGCAAGTGTGACTTACTTAACAGCAAATGAAGACACTGCTGCTGGAAGTTATGCTGTCAATGTTACAGCCGCAGCAGAACGAGCTGAGGTTTTGGGAACGACGCCTCAAGGGGCCACAGTACTTGCTCAGGACGAAATCTTGACGATCAACGGCGTTAACATTACGCTGTCGGCTGGTTTGGACCGAGCTGGTGTTCAGGACCGTATCAACGAATTCACTGGGCAAACTGGTGTCGTTGCTGAAGACGATGATACAACCGCAACCAACACACGTTTGCGAACCACTGACTACGGAACCGATGCAGATCTTTCGGTTGTTTCAAACCAAGCGGGTGTGGGTAGTGCAGGGTTTACCACTTCAGCTGAAACCGATTCAGGAACAAACATCGCCGGCACCATTGGTGGCAATGCTGCAACCGGTAGCGGTAATGTTTTAACTGGAACCGCGGGTGCTACCGATGGCCTTGCACTTCAGTTTTCTGAAGCGGCTGATAAACAAGTATCGGCATCGGGTGCGTTGGGAACCGTAACCGTAACCGACAACTCGTTGACATTCCAGATTGGTGCAAACCAAAATCAGACCGTTGATATTGCAATCGATCGGGTCAATCCAACTTCACTCGGTTTGGGTGTCGCCAACAATCAGTTCAACACTTTGAACGATGTTGACGTGACAAACACGTCAAAAGCACAAGACACGTTGGCGATTGTCGATAAAGCGATCGACGAAGTCACTAATCTTCGCGGAGAATTGGGTGCATTTCAACAGAACACCTTGGAATCAACCGCCAACAACCTTCGTGCAACGTTGGAAAACACCGTGAATGCAGAATCGATCATTCGAGACACTGACTTCGCGGAGGAGATTTCGAACTTCACGAAGTATCAAACTCTTGTTCAGGCTGGTACGAATGTACTTGGAAACGCGAACCAAACTTCACAGTTGGTTCTTTCATTGCTTGGCTAATAATCAATTGCGAGAGTCATCCTATCTGCTCTCTCCCAAATGAAAACTAAAAATTGGGGTGGTTACATTACAGTGACCACCCCATTTTTCACGAAAATACAAATACACCGAAGAATGTTTCAAAGGGCACATCATGTCGACAACCATCGACGGACTGATTTCAGGAATCGATACACAATCGGTTATTGATGGACTTTTGAAAGTATCCCAGTCGCAGATCGATCGGCTGAATACCAACAAATCTGAGATTGTCGCGAAACAAACGGCTTTCAATGGTATCGAAGCCCAATTGGTTTCGCTTCGCGGAAAGCTATCAAGTCTAGGCCGCTCTCAAAACAATGTTCTTGAAGGCAAAATCGCAACTTCTTCGGATGAAGATACCCTTCAAGTTTCGGCAAATAGCGATGCAATTAACGGCAACTATACCATTACGGTCAACTCCCTAGCCGCAACGCACCAACTTGCCTCCAGTGTATTCGAATCAGCCGACTCTCAAATCACCGAGGGTACACTCTCCATTCAGGTCGGAAATGGATCTGAAGCGACTGTAACGATCGACAGCTCGAATAATTCGGTTCAGGGATTGGTCGACGCGATTAATGCGACGACCGAAGACGCCTTTGCGTCATTGGTGACCGATTCCAACGGAACTCGGATTTTACTTACCGGCCGGCAGTCTGGCGCCGAAGAGACAATCCAAATCACAAACAATCTCGGTCCGACTTCTGGAAGTGCCACCCAACCAGATTTTTCTGGCGCCCCGGTTCAAGTCGCGACAGACGCATCTATTCAAATCGGTTCGGGGGCAGGTGCGATAACAGTTTCGTCGGCCTCCAATCAATTCGAAGGCGTGATCGAAGGACTCACGATTAACGTCTCGTCAGCAAATCCATCCAAGCCAGTAAACATCGGCGTCAGCAACGACGTCGAATCGTCGACCACTGCAATCGAAGGTTTTGTCGATGCTTTCAATTCGCTGATGGACTTTATTGACTCGCAATCTCGGTATGATGCAGAATCGAATCGGGCTGGAACGCTTTTGGGAAACCGAAACGTCCAAGCGATCCAAAACGAAATCAGGAATCGATTGGTCTTTTCTGTTTCGGGCATCGACTCTAACCTCAATCAACTTTCTGCAATTGGGCTGAAGTTTAATGATAGCGGTAAAATATTTATTGACTCCGCCCAATTAAGCAAGGTACTCAGCGGTCAAATGGATGGCGTCGACACTAGTGACGTCAAGCGATTGTTTTCGTTGGATGGCCAAAGCACCAATAGCGGTGTCGAATTTCTTCTTGGCAGCACTGAAACTCAATCGAGCGGTTCACCGGTCGAGGTCGATATCACGCAAGCCGCAGAACGAGCAGTTGTAACCGCTGGAACAAGCCTAGCGGCGAGTACTGTCATCGATTCAAGCAATAATACTTTTGCAATTACCGTCGACGGAAAAGAATCCGGAACATTACAGCTCGCCGAAGGATCCTACACCCAAACCGAACTGGCGGAACACGTCGAGTCGGTGATCAACAACGCGTCTGACTTCTCAGGACAAAGCGTGACCGCGAGTGTTATCAATGGGTACTTAAAAATCCAATCCGACCAGTACGGTTTGCAGTCAGAGATTGCTGCGTTTTCTGGATCGGCCCTGACTGATCTGGGGTTAACCACTGGCGATAGTGACACCGGACAAGATGTTGTAGGTCGATTTATCGTCGACGGTGAGATTGAGGAAGCAGTCGGCAGCGGACGACTGCTTATCGGTTCTTCTGACAACGAAAACACAGCTGATCTGCAAGTTCGAGTGACACTGAACAGCAGCCAGGTTACGAGTGAAATCGAAAGCGAGTTGACCATCACTCGTGGATTCGCTTCACAATTGGATCAGATTATCGGCGATATGCTCGATCCCGTGACGGGCAAAATCAAAACGGTAAAAGACAGCTTCAACGAGCAAATTGAATCGATTGATCTTAGCATCACAAACACCGAAGAACTGATCCAACTCAAAAGTGATCAGCTGATTTCTGAATTCGTGGCGATGGAACAAGCGCTAAGTAGTCTTCAAAACACCAGCAGCATTTTACTTTCGCAATTTGCTGCCGGTTAATTTTGAAGTCGACTTTCGACAGTTTATTTTTTTCGCTCGCTGGCGTTGATCAATTTTGGAAGCGGATTTGCCTTCCACTTCTTAACGTCAGCTTTAAGGATTTCGATGGCTTTTGCAAGTTGATCATCTTTTCCCTTCGGCAAATCGGCTGGATGAGGCCAAACGACATGATGTGGCATCGCGCCGTTCAACTCCATGTCTTGACCGTCGTTGATCAAATACCAACCGCGGAACGGTTTTCTCAAAAAGCCAACATCCATGATCGTTGTTCCGCCCGTCGAAATCACACCACCAGCGGTTTGGACGCCAACAACCTGGCCTCGTCCAAGCGTCTTGATCGCATGGCTAAAGATTTCTGCGTTGCTAAAACTGTTTTGGTTGCAAAGAACAACGATCGGCTTGTTCCAGGTTGCATATATTTTGCGATCATGCGGATAGCCAACGCCACCACCTCTTGGAATCGTCAATGCATGAACTGGCTGTGTCAAAATAGTAAGCAGGTGATCCGTCGTTGAACCACCTCCATTTTCACGAACGTCAATGATGATTCCATCTTTTCCATTTGCAATCGAGTACAACTCTCGTTCGAAACGGTAAAAACTGGACATGTTCATGCCCTGTATATGCATGTAACCAAATTGATTGCCGGTCGCTTTCGATACCGCTGCTTGATTCTGCTGAATCCAATGGTCATACAACAACGATCGAATCGTTCTAAATGACGTCGGCTGAATCATGACATCGCGTTCTTTGCCGTCTTTTGATTTCACCTTTAATTCGTAAAACCTACTGAGATCGCCGTTCAAGACAGACGTCATCTCCATCGCGGCGTCGACCGCTGCCCCGTTGATTGAGAGCACAACCTCTCCCGCTTTAATTTTACTTTTTTGTTTCGTGGCAGGGCTGGATTGCACTACGTCTTTCACCAATAGACCCGGCCCCTTAAAGCTGAGGTCATATCGCAATCCAAAATGAGCGGTCGATTTGCTCCATACGGGTGTGGAACTTTCGCCACGCCCACGGGGGCTAAACCGTCCACCGGACATGAATCCAAGGTGAGAACCGTTCAGTTCACCGAGCATCATGTTGATCACATCGCCAAACGCACTGGAATCAACAGCATTCTCAGCCGCGGAAGAATACTTTCGCCGGATTTCTGACCAGTTGCGATTGTTCAGTTTTTCGTCGTAAAAATTGTCCCGCATTTCCCGCCAACACATTTCGAATGCGGCTTTGTTTTTGGCAGATCGATTGATAACCTGTTTCGCGGTAAACGCGTAGCTGGCTAGAGAACCCGTCGCGGAAATAACTGCCGGTTTGCCAGAAACCAAACCGTAAATTGATACACCCTTCCAGAGCGGACTTGAAATCGTCGATGCGGAAAAGAACTTGGGCTGCATGCTATCCGGTGGCGAGATCGTGTAGATACCCGGTTTTCCATTGACTGATGCTGAAAACGCGAGCTTCTTCGAATCAGACGACCAAAACAAATTGGATTCCCGTGAGTTTGG
>CAJQQR010000141.1 GCA_905480545.1 uncultured Pirellulaceae bacterium | reverse complement strand
TCGGAAAAACGTGAGGTGACCAAAAAGAAAATGAGCAACAGGAATACGACATCGATCAACGGTGTCATACTGATCACCGATGCGGCATTTGATCGTCGGATTTGAACTGGCATCGCATTACTCGTTTAACGTTGTATCTTTTGTCGTTGTTTACGAATTGTCGTTGTTTACGAATTGATGTTGTTTACGAATTGATGTTGCGTCGTGCGGTTACCAAGCAGAGCTTTCTCGTGCTTACCTTTTGGAAAATTCAATCCCCGAATCGGACCTTGAACTGCCTGTTTTTTTCTTGGCGATATCGTCGATCACTTCTTCATCCAATTTAATTTCGTTACCGCCGTTTTTGTTTCCTGCGATTTTGGAAGTGTCACTTCGTTTCTTCGATTTGCGTGGACGATCACTTAAATCGTCTGAAGATCGTCGCGTTCGTTCGGTGGGTGGTTCAGGTGGTAGGGATGGATCGGCGAATCGGATTTGCCCCTCAAAACGTTCGACTTGGGGGATCAAGCTCAAAATCAATTCATCGACACGGTGAAATAAGCTTGCGATTCGGCCTTCCAAAACTTTATACATGACCAAAGCAGGAATCGCGATCATCAAGCCACAAATCGTTGTGATCAATGCAGTGTAAATTCCTGCAGCGAGCGCTTCACCCTTGTTTTGTCCCTGAGTCAATTGCGTCATTTCGTAAAAAGCCTGAGTCACACCCCAAACCGTTCCCAATAGCCCGATCAACGGCGCGATCGCGGCCGAAAGTTCCAACCATCGTATCGGACCTTGGACGCGATCGGCCTCTCGCTGGGCAGCTTCCGAAACCGTTGATTCGATTTCAGGAATCGGACGGCCAACCTTCAAAAGTAATGACTGGACGACTCGCGCGGCAATCGATGGATATTCCTGGCAAATTCGATAAGCCCGACGCGGATCGAACCCTTCTCTTTGAGTTGATAACTTTCCGAGCGATTGCACCAGCTCCTGCGGCATCGTATTTTCCGATCGCAATGCGAGAATTCGTTCGACCGTGATGATGACAATCATGACTGACAAAGCGGCTAAGGGGAGCATAAACCAACCCCCTTTGAACACCAAAGAAAGCATGCTGATCCCAGATTCCTTCGTGTTCGAATCGGACGATGATTGATTGCTTGACGCCGGAGCGGGTCGTGAAATCGTAGATGATTCTGAATCGCTTTGCGCGACAATACAACTTTCGGTGGCACAGAAAATGAATGTTGTTATCAGTATCAACCCCAAACCAAATCGAAATTTTTGTCGGTCCGTCCGGCTGTTTAGATGGTTCATGGAAGGCTCGTAAGATTTGGCGTTGGGTGGAGGTTCAGGTTGACCGCCGATGGAATGGAAGGCAAAACCTGTATGAGTAACCATCGAAATCCGATACAAGGTTCGACGTCATTTCAACGTCTTCAATGATGCAATCTGCTTTTTACTCTCAGTTGCCAGTTTGTCCGAAGGATGATTGGTGACAACGTAGTTAAAAAATTTAAGTGCATCTTCAATATTACTTTTTCGTTTGGCAGCATCTTGTTCGTCTTTGATTTGAACTTGATAACAACGAGCCGTTTCATATCCCGAACTGCATTGCCACTTTTTGACGGCATCCGATGCTCGACTGCCACCGTATCCGTAAATCACCAGTTTGTATTGGCGAATGGCATCCTCAAATTTCTTTTGTTGAAAACGGACTTCGCCAATCAAAAATCCTGCCCGGGCACCTGTTTCGGAATTCGATAGGTCAGATGCGTCTTGAAACGCCGCGATTGCGTTATCAAATTCCTTTAGGCCGCGATAGGCATTACCAAGTTCCAGCATCGATTCGGCAGCAAATAATTTGCTTTTCAAATCTTGTTTCAAGGTTGTAACGAATGAAATCGCGTCCGAGTATTCACGCAACTTGTTTGCCGATTCCGCTCCGTGAAGGCAGGTTAATGACTTTTCCGCGTCATTTGTTTTGCTTGATTCGATGATCGTCTGTTTGATCTTTTTGAATTCAACGTACGCCGGTTTATATTTCTTTTGTTGGAAAAGACATTCAGCGATCATAAACCTGGCGCTATCAACAAGTTCGCCGCTGCTGAACGTCGAAACTTGATTGCCAAACGTCTCGCTCGCGACCGAATATCTCTTCTGTTGGTAATGCGACCATGCCATTTTGTAATAGGCTTTTTCACCTACTTCAGCGTCGTCGCTTGTTGCAGCTTTATTAAACTGTGAGACGGCAGCATCGAATTTCGATTTTGCGTAGAGATCCTCAGCAACGTGAAAATGTGCTTCTGGTGCGAGCGGACTATCCGGAAACGTTTCTGCTAACTGTTTGAAGTTTTGAACCGCTTGTTCATCTTTTTTCCCAGATTTATGCGCCCATGCCAATTGATACCGAAACTCGTCAGCGTCCTTGTTCTTTGAAAAGTCGTTGACCAATCGTCCGAAAGTCTCAGCAGCTGCACCGAAATTGCTGTCGGAGGATTCCGCCATTCCTTTTTCATAAAGGGCCGAAACGAGATTTGAAAATTTCGGTTTCAGCCTTAAGCAGTTGCCGATGTCACTGATTGTGTTTTTGTACTTCTTGAGTCGACGATTGGCGACGGCACGTCCGTAGTAGCTGTCGGCAGCAAGCGGATGCGCGGCAAAGTCGGTGATGATCGATGAAAAGTCATTGGCGGCTTGGTTGACATTATTGGTATTGAGTTCCGCCCAGCCTTTTCCGTAGAGGGCGTATGGTGTGTATGTGTTTTTTTGAGTCGAAAGAACATTGTTGTACTTGGCAATCGCTTGATCGTATTTCTTATCATTCGACAAATACTGACCGCAAAGATAATTCGCCTGGGCCGTGAATCGCGATTCAGAGAAATTCTTCAACATTGTTTCAATTGATGCGATCGCGTCCGCGTTCTGGTTTTCTTTCGCATACGCCTGCGCGATCAATACGAGCGCTTCGTCAATTTGTTTCAAGTCATTTCCAAATTCGACGGCTGATTTTAAGCTTGGAATGGCATCAGAAAACTCGTCTTGATAAAAATGGGAAGCTCCGATAATGAAAGTCGCTTCGGCCTGTTCTGTGGGCTGATTGAAGTCGGCTTTCAATTGAGTGAGAAACGAAATCGCGTTTTTGTATTTATCTTGCAGGTAAAGCGATAAGGCATAACGGACACGCCAGGCGTTGACGTTTTGGGAATCAGGATGATTGTCGATCAAGTCTTTATAAATCGGCTCAGCGTCTGCGTTTTTTTGCGTCAGTAAAAAGCATTCCGCTCGAACGTATTTAACATCAGACAGCAACGAGTCGTTCGGATACTTTTCCAAATACGTCTTCGAAATGTCCAGTCCGATGTCAAATTGTTTCAACTCCAGAGCGGTAAAAGCCGCGTTGTAAAGTGCTTGTGGGGCAACGGCATGGTCTGGATTTGCTGTCGCAATACTTCGGAATAATTCAATCGAATCTGGTTTACGGACAGGAATTTCGTAGGCCGCATCCGCCTGATCCAATTGCAATTGAATTTTGAATTCCGGATTGGTGGCAGATTGGATCGCCGAATCGGCAAGGGTTGCCGCGTCCTGAAATCTGTTTTGACGGATCAGGCAGCGGCAAAGCCAATGGTTGGCTTCATCTCGATTTTTTTCATTCGCTGCAGCCGATTTTATCAGCCATTTTTCAGCGTTGGCAAAATCCTTAATTCGTAAGAAAAGTTTTCCTGCAGAAAGCTGCGCGGTTTTGGCGTAAGTCGAATTCGCGAATTGGTCCGCAACTTTCGCATACAAAGTCGCCGACTCTTTTTGATTACCAAGTTGAGATTCGCAAAGTGCCGCGTTGAATAATGCTTCGTCACGCTTCGAAAAATCCTCATTGTTCGCGAGTTCAGTTAACCCAATCTTCGCCGACTCGAACAAGGGCTTTGCGGAGTCGCTATCATCCGTTGCGACTTGGAGTGCCCGTTGCAAGACCGACTCAAATTTAAAGAGCTGGACTTCATCAAAAAGTTCATCATCTTTGAATTCTTTTAGGAATAAATTGAAATTTGATTCGGCATCGACAAATTGATTTTCTTCGAAAAGCGAGACACCCAGAGCGTAAATCGCATTGGAACGCGATGACGAATCTTTAAATTGGTCGACAACTTTCTGATACGCAGCGATCGACTCCGTCTTTTTTCCCAAAAAATAAAACGATTCGCCTTGAAGAAAATAGGCCTGATCCAGAAACTTGCCGGACGCAAATTTGTTGATTTGTTTATCAAACGTAGCGATAGCTTCTTCTAGCGAGCCATTCTTCGATTCATCTTGTTGACCGATTGAAAATTGGCACCAACCCAAGTAGTAATAGCTTTCCTCCAATTGCGAAAGCTCATCCGCTTTGGGGTCGGTAATCACTTTGGAAAAAGAGTCCGCCGCCTTGGAGTATTGCTTCAACGTCATCTGACAAACACCGCAATAGTGACGAGCCTTAATGGCTTGTGGGTCGTTAGCATGTTTGTCTAAAAAGCGTTCCCACAATTCAACTGCAAACTTGAAATCACCACTGTTTTGAGCTTCGCCAGCCTGACTAAAGAGTCGATCCGCATCTCTATCCGAAGCCGCGGGTCCTGTCGTGTTCTCGCTGGTTAGCGATAGGTGAATGAGTGATGTTGTTGCATTTACGTTTGCGGCAAATAGGGATGACAGCGAACATGCTGTTCCAAAAATAGCAAAACGAAACCAACAACCTGCCGTGAATGCAGCTTTCGATGCGTTCTTCATGTTTTCAGTGCCTCGTCTCTGTTTGACTGCTGTTACGATGCGATAGAAAAAGAGTTCAAGATTTTGGGAATCTATCTATTAATATCGTTCCGGTGAAGCAAATCCGCAAACCAACGTCGTGTTCCTCAACTTTCCAAGCATCGTTGGTTTTAGCCAACCACGCCGTCATCATCATCGATAGCAAGTTTGGTTCACAGCGAAAGAAGAATACGGCTGAACGACGGTTTGATGTGTTAAAACTTGTAACCCGCCTCGCTCAATTGGGTTTCGCGAATTCAATCGCAATCGCTCGTTATTGCAATACCATCCAAAGATGATCCAAAATTTCGTCATGATCAACGCGAGAACGGGTCGTATCGCATTCGTTGTGGTTGGACAATTATTGACGTAAATAATACGTCAAGTCAAAAATTGACCAACTAAATTTTTGCGGTACTTCGTCTCATTTAAGCCGTCCCATCAACAGTTTATCCTTGTCTTTGGGTTGAAGATAGGATTTTGGGTCCGCAGGCCGAAAAAAACTGAATGAACTTCGATTTCCATCGAATCAACCTCAGTTGCCGCAACGCCGCTTTTCCTGCATATTCATTTCGGTCGAAATGCCATTTTTTGGAAGCGGAGCCCATCTGATTCGATCGAAAACGCCGAGCATCACGTAAAGAGATGGATACATTTCGCTTAACGGACGATGCACAACGTGACCCTCATCTATAGAAAGTTGAAGTGACGAAAACGCTTATTACCGGTGGAGCAGGATTTATTGGTTCGCATCTTGCCGAAAAACTGATCGCACGTGGGGATCAGGTGATTATCGTGGATGATCAATCGACAGGCCGGCTGGGAAATCTTGACCCGATTATCGGCCATGAAAATATGACGTGGATTGACGGCTCTATTTCGGACAAACAACTCATTAAAGAGCAAGTGTCCAAGGTCGACCAAGTCTATCATCTTGCGGCCGCGGTCGGCGTTGCTTTGATCGCCAAGGCACCGATCGAGACGATTGAACGAAATATCGAACCCACTCAATTTTTGCTGTCAGCGGTAAACGAAAAACATTTGGCTGGTCACAAGATCAAACTTTTTCTTGCCAGCACCAGCGAAGTCTACGGCAAGAATCCAAAAGAAGTTTGGTGTGAAGAAGATGATCTGGTATTCGGTCCAACAACACGCGCGCGATGGAGTTACGGCGCGTCCAAAGCGATTGATGAATTTCTGACACTTGGATATTTCCGGCAGTCAAAGCTGCCCAGCGTGATCGGAAGATTCTTCAATGTTGTCGGTCCGAGGCAGACGGGTGTTTACGGGATGGTGTTGCCGCGGTTTGTCAGCGCCGCGATGAAAAACGAAAATCTGGTCGTGCACGACGATGGAGCACAGACGCGGTGTTTCGGTCACGTTGATGATGTCACTGACGGCGTAATCGCAATGATGGATTCGGATCAAACCAATGGTGAAATTTTTAATATTGGAAGTGACTCACCAATATCGATCAAAGCCTTAGCCGAAAAAGTTATCGAGATTACTGGATCGAATTCGAAGATTGAATTTCAATCGTACAACGATGCTTATGACAAAGATTTTGAAGACATCCGGCGGCGGGTGCCTGACCTGAGTAAAATTAAGAATGCCATTCATTTCGAGGCGAAGCATGATCTTGATTCCATTATCGCGGATGTTTATCGGTCGATGAAATAAAATCCCGCTCCTTAATTTATTTTCCACTGCGAACAGTGGAACGATCTAGTCATGGAGATGAATCCCTGATTGGGAATTACCCGAAATCAAATCCCGCAGTGATGACATTTTAGGGATCGCAAAGCGAAATCATTTTATTGAAAATGCGTTTCGAAAAGAAATGCCTCCGATTCGGCAGTACAGGTTTACCGATCATTGCCGAAATTCCCGGTATTCTCAATTCCAGACGAGCATGGATGTTGAACGCTCAATCTTTCTGCGAATGGTGGTGGTGTTACGCAGGCGGTGAGCGTGCTATCCGCATCGACATTTTGTCACCGTTTTGAGTCTTGCTAAATTCGCTGGTATTTATTTCACAATTGTGGTCGGCACTCCAACGGTCAAAGAATAGGGTGTGGCTGAAAAAATTTGCGGCAAAATGACTTAATGGCTACGCCTCACGGATTTCCTGAATGGCAGTAGGCTACGAAAACTGGGGTGGAATAGGCGCTGGTCGTCGGGAGGAGTACAACCATTCCGGTGATGGACTCGATCGTTGGTATCAATCGGATGGGATGAGGTTTCATGCAGTGTTGCGACCTCATCGGCGATTGTGCATGTGATGGGCGGAGAACTCAAATTTAGTCCGGCGGAATTGAAATTCAGAACAGAAAGCTGAATGTTTTCAAGAGAGGTAGATTGACCGTATAATTTAGGGCCGAAACAGTCGTTGAATAGGTAACCAGCGACTGACGCATATGAAACGGGTCGATTGAATTGACAGGGCTTTTGAATCGACAAACCGTTGTCATGCAAGAATCAAATTCACGGTAAGATTCTAGCAATCTGATTGCTCGCCAACAAGAAAATGAAAAAAGGACTCGAATGGATCGAGTCCTTTGCGATTTTGGTCTTAAGAATATTTTTGAGACGCAGTTTCGTCTTGTAAAAACTACTTGAACTTGGTTTGGCCAGGCATTGCGACTTCTGGTACAGGAATGTCACCGAACTCAAGCTTGTCAGGTCCAAGTTTATTTTCAGACTTCATCATCTGATCCCAAGTGATTTGCTGACCGGTGTAGCAAACTTCGCGTCCAAGGATCGCCATCAACGTGCTATAAGACATGTAAACACCATTGTTGATCGGCTTATCATTTCGAATGCCATCGAACAACGCAACATGCTCAACATCGTACATGTTTGGCCGTTCGCCTTCGTATTTGTAGGCAACTTTATCATTCATGATAATTTGATTGCCCAGAATCTTTGCACGTCCGTTGGTGCCATAAACATGGTCATCGGTTTCGCGGAAAATCTTTCCACCTTGTTGGCGACAATAGGCAAACGTTTTGACACCGTTGGCCCACTCATAACAAACAGCAAAGTGATCGTAGACGTTTCCGAATCGTGCATCGGTTCGCGTTTGACGACCGCCGCAACCATAGGCTTTCATCGGTGGTGTGTCACCCATCAGCCACATTGCTTTGTCGAGACTGTGAATGTGCTGCTCAGCGATATGATCACCCGAAAGCCAATGGAAGTACAACCAGTTCTTCAACTGATAATGCATTTCGGTCCAGTCTTTTTCGCGGTTCTTTTGCCACAATAAACCGGTAAGGTAATTTTCTTGAATCGCAGTGATGTCACCGATGTATCCGTCCATGATCTTACCAACGAGGTCTTTGACCATGTAGTCATATCGCCAGCAGAGTCCTGAAACGATGCTCAGTCCCTTTTTCTTTGCCAGCTCGGTCGTTTCCAAAACGCTGCGGACGCCCGGTGCATCAACGGCAACGGGCTTTTCGCAGAACACATGTTTGCCTGCTTCAATCGCGGCCTTCAATTGCATGGGACGGAAGTAAGGCGGCGTGCAAAGCAAAATCACGTCGACATCGGTATCCAGTAATTTTTTGTAGCCGTCGAATCCTAGAAAGCAGGTATCGTCGGTGACCTTCGTTTGGTCCTTCTTTTTCGCTTCCAAAGTCTTTCGGCAAAAATTCAACCTATCTTCGAACATGTCACAAAGACCAACCACCTCATTTTGCGGACTCGCATTCAGTGCATTCTGGATCGCTCCTGAACCACGTCCACCGCAGCCGATGAGTCCGATTCGAACTGTTTCACGCGTACCAGCTGCGTGAGCGAATTTGCCCATATTGAGAGTGGCGGCTGAGGCGACAGCGGCCGCACCCATTGAAGATTTTTTCAAGAACGATCGTCGCGATCCACTTGATGAGTTATTCGTTTCGGACACAGTTGTGGCTCCTGTTTGGAAAAATAGGTGGGAATTCGGATTAATTTTTGCGACGTGCATTCATCGAAACGTAGGGTCGCGACTTCCAAACGAAAGTTCTCGATCGTTACGGCGTTGCGGTCTCGTTTATCATTGTAAACCAGGGAATCGACAATACGACGGTAGCAAAGGAATTGTTACAAACTAATTTTCAGTGCTTGGCTTTCAGTTCCTGACAGGATTTACCAACATTTGAGAAATTTTTCGACATCAAAACTTGGCTTGAGTTCAATCTGACAGGATTTGACTACCTGGAGAATAATCCAGACGACAGATCATTGATGGTAACGAAACCGACAATTTTTTTCTGTTGGTCGACCACTCGAGCGATTGGTTGTTTTCCAGATTGCATTTTAACCAATACACTACCGTGAATCTCTTTATCAGACACGTCAATCAATGAGGAGGTTGAGCTGTCGGTACCCGATTCAGCGATCAGCAAATCAATGATCTTTACATAATGGCTGGCACCAGCAGCATCGTTGTAAACCACGATTCCGACTTTTTGGCGCCGAGCAAATTCTTTCAGCTGAGTTGGAGTTGGATCAACTTGTTTGATTAGAAATCGGGCCGAAGGCTTGACAAATTCGCGGATGGGTCGGTTCACGCAGCTGAACATCGAATTCGCTAAATCTCGTTGTCCCTTTTGCAGGATGCCTGTGTCATGGCCCTCTTGAAGAATTTCATCCAGCTCTTGTCGGGCTAATGCCAAACGGACTTTGACGGGTGATTGTCCCATTAGCTTTTCCATCATTCGGCCGACCGTCCAAAGTAAACTGGAAATCGGCAACAAGAGACCAAAAAAGAACATGAAAAGTAGACCCGATTTCCGGAGCAAATAATTTGGCATCTTCAGAAACAACCGTTTTGGCAGTGATTCGCCATAGATAAAAAGAATCGGAGCCAGTGCGATCGGAGCGAGAATGTCAACAATCAACGATGGACGACCAACAACCAGACGAGATCCTAAGACGATTGCAAGGCTCGTTAAGTAATTTGCAATGTTGTTTCCGATCAGTGTTGTGGCGACAAAAAGTGAGGGATTGTTGGTTAACCAGAGTAATCGTTTGGCGACCTTATCCCCTTTCAAACCGTCCATAACCAATCGTAACCGGGTTACGCGATAGAATCCGGTTTCGTTGCCACTAAAAAACGCGCTGAGAAATATTCCGGTGACAAAACATAAAATCACAATTGCGATCATGAATCTATTCTCCGATGGATTCGCGTCATCTCAATTAGCATGTGTCCACGGTGCGGCATCTCAAGAACCTTGAAATGAAACGGACCCCAGTCGCAAACGTCGCCGACGGCTGCAATGCGCTGAATTGACTCCTGGATGACACCACTGACCGTGACGCTTTGTGAATCAGGCAGCTGATCACCGGTAAATTCACTGATCTTACGCAGACTAGCCATTCCAGAAAGCAACCATTTTTGATCGTCGTCAATCGTGTGAATTGGGTTTTGATCAAGTAATCGCTTTGCACGACTTGGCTCGTAATTGAAAACGGTATCGAGCACGTCTTCAAAAGTCAGAATTCCGATCGTTTCGCCGAACTCATTGACGATCGCAACGACCTCCGTTTTCTTTTTGAGCATCAATTCGTAGACATGTGCAACCGTTGTACTCCATGGTGCGTAAGCGACGTACTTTGCGATCCTGTCCAAATTTTTGGTTGGCAGTTCATATGCGTCACGTAATCGTATCGCTTTTTCGACCTCTTCTGATTCGGTTTCCGTGACCAGCAAGTAACCGCTGGGTGGCATTTCGCCGTTGAAATCCTCGATATCAACCGGAGGTGAAAATGATCGAAACTGACTTCGAGGCCGCATCCATTCGTCCGCCCGAATTTCCGATAGCTGAACGATGTTTCGTAGAATCGTTCGCTCCTGCTCGACGATCTGCTGGTCTTGATTCGACAGCTCAATAGCTCGTTCCAAATCAGAGACTTCCAAATATTCTTCTTCCTTGAGATCAGGCCAGATTAAACGCTGCGAATACAAGTTGACCCTGTTAAGTGTCGGCATGATTGGATCAACGATTCGAACCATTAGTGATAACGGTGTTGCAAACCAGCTGGAAAAACTGGAGGGCGTTAGCACCGCGACTGTCTTTGGCATCATCTCGCTCAGAAAAATGATCGTGATGAGGGACCCAATGGCAAACAACGCAGCGAGCGTTTGGCTGTCGCCAAGTTTAATGGCGACGACCGACGAGATCGCAAAGTAGGTGACATTGATGACTAAATTCCAGAAC
>CAJQQR010000140.1 GCA_905480545.1 uncultured Pirellulaceae bacterium | reverse complement strand
GTCCATCGCTGCCTTATAACACTGCGCGACCTCGTTTGCGTCACCAGGACGCATCACGAGCAAACCCGGAATCGAGCGGCAGGCCGCAAGGTGTTCAACCGGTTGGTGCGTTGGTCCGTCCTCACCTACACCAATTGAATCGTGTGTCAAAACGTATGTCACGCCCAGCCCCATGATGCTGCTAAGCCGCATCGATCCACGCATGTAGTCGGTAAAGACAAAGAACGTTGCACCGTACGGTCGCAAACCGCAAAGCGCCATGCCATTGCAGGCCGCCGCCATCGCATGCTCACGAATTCCAAAATGAAAGTTTCGACCGCCGTAGTTTTCTGGCCCGAACTCACCTGCACCATCATGATTGATAAGCGTCTTTGTTGATGGTGCAAGGTCTGCCGACCCGCCGATAAACCAAGGCACGTCCGGCCCGAACGCGTTCAAAGTTTTTCCCGACGAGTTTCGCGTCGCATCCCCTTTGGCTTCATCGGTGGGAAAAACAGGCAAGTTCGCATCCCAATTTTCGGGGAGCGTTCCAGCCCAAATGTGTTTCAGTTCTAAAGCAAGATCCGCGTTCTCTACTTTGTATTCTTCGAACTTTGCATTCCAGGTTTCATAAGCTGCTGCACCACGAGCACCGAGCTTTTCAGCAAAATGGATTGGAACTTCAGGCGGCACCAAGAATTTTTCATCAGGCCAGCCGTACGCTTCTTTCGTAAGCTTGATTTCATCATCACCCAGCGGAGCGCCATGGGCTCCGTGAGTGTTCGCCTTGTTGGGAGACCCAAAACCAATAATGCTTTTCAGAATGACCAACGTCGGCTTTCCGGTGGTTGCCTTGAATTCATCCAAAGCCGACTTTATCGCCGTCAAATCGTTTGCATCATTCACGGTGACCGTATGCCAACCAAGTCCCGTAAATTTAGTCGCCATGTCCTCGCTGAATGCCAGATCGGTTTCACCTTCAATGGTGATGTTGTTGTCGTCGTAAATCCAGCAAAGATTATCGAGCTTGAGATGCCCTGCCAATGAAGCAGCCTCAGAGCCGATCCCTTCCATCAAATCGCCGTCACTGCATAACGCGTAAGTATCGAAGCCGAAAATTTCGTTTCCCGGTTTATTGTATCGGCTCTCAAACCACTTCGCAGAAATTGCCATTCCAACACTGTTTGAAATGCCCTGTCCGAGTGGTCCTGTCGTGGTTTCAATCCCATCCGCTTCGCCAAATTCTGGATGACCAGCACAAGGACTATGAAGCTGCCTGAAATTCTTGATGTTGTCCAAAGTGATTGACAGTTCGCCCGTTGATTCACCAGACGCATCGACCTTCTTCACGCCAGCAACGTGCAAGACTGAATACAACAGCATCGAAGCGTGACCGCAGGAAAGAACGAATCGATCTCGTGCGTGCCAATGGGGATGCGACGGGTCGTAATTCATTGCTTCTTGCCAGATCGAATACGCGACTGGTGCCAAGGCCATTGGGGTACCGGGATGGCCGCTGTTGGCTGCCTGCACACCGTCCATCGATAGCGTGCGGATCGTGTTAATCGCCAGTTCTTCAATTGAAGCCGATGCAGTTGTCATTTATTTTTTCTCTTTCCGTCTCAAACCGTTTGCGAATTTTTGCGAATATAATGACGACCACCGGTTGTGGCTAAGTCGAAAATGACGCCACGCTTATTTCGTGAGCAGAGCCGATCGGTCGTTTTACTTTATGTTTTGGAATCCTCCATTAGAAAGTTGTCGGCTGGCTACGACAATACGGGGAATATGAACCGTTTGAAACTTTCACATTTGCTATGGCAGCATTTCCCTCATAAACTAAACTTAAGTTAGCGTAGCTAGTGCTTTGGCCCATCCACGGAATTCCGAATGAGAATTTTACCGAGTATCCTTTTTGTTTTATTGTTCACCTGTTCCGCCACGCTACTTTCTGATAACGCTTACGGCCAGCGAAAAGATGACCCAAATGAGGCCGAGCCTGACAAGCTTGTCGACGCCAAGACCAAGAAAGCGATTGAACGCGGGTTGAAGTTCTTGGCAAGAAAGCAGATCAAGACGGGCAATGTTAAAGGTGGTTTTGGTCAAGGTGGTTATGCAGGTGGCGTCGCGACGTGCGGCTTGGGTGGCCTTGCATTCATGTGCAATGGCAGCGCGCCGGGTGAAGGCAAATATGGCGACGAAATTGAACGTTGCATCGAATTCCTCGTAAAGAACACTGGCGAAAATGGCTATGTCTCCACCAATGGCGGTATGGAAAACATGTACGGTCACGGATTCGGTATGTTGTTCATGGCACAAGCGTATGGAATGACCCAGAAAAAGGAGTTAGGTGAAAAATTGCGAAAGGCTGTCAAGCTGACGGTCGACACCCAAAACAGCGCCGGCGGTTGGCGATACCAACCCAGAAAATCCGATGCCGATCTATCGATTACGATTTGCCAGATCATGGCGTTGCGTGCGGCAAGAGATGCCGGAATTAATGTTCCCGATGAGACGCGTGCCAAGTGCATCGAGTATGTGAAGAAAAGCCAGGCGGCGGATGGCGGATTCCGTTACACCATGGGCGGCGGTCACACAAGCTTTCCGCTGACGGCCGCTGGTGTCGTTTCGCTTTACAGTGCAGGTATCTACGAAGGCGAAGCGGTTGAGAAGGCATTGAAGTACATTCACCGATACAAACCAGGATCTGGTAGTTCCGTCAGCGGCAGCTACTTTTATTACGCTCATTACTACGCTGTCCAAGCGATGTGGCACGCTGGAGGCGACGACTGGCAAAAGTGGTATCCAGTTATTCGCGACCATCTCGTTTCGCAACAACAAGGTGACGGATCATGGTCCGAAAGTCATAGCAATGAACTGGGAACCGCAATGGCATGCATCATTTTGCAAATGCCCTACAACTACCTTCCGGTCTTTTCACCATAGTCAGATTCGTTGGTCGACCGGATATTAACATTCCAGCTTTCATTGAAACTGGATCGTTGCGATGACGTTCACGTTCAAGGTTTCGAGTGAAGACAGAATCTAGGCAAGCCAATCATTTCGGATTTTGGACGCTCACTTTCTTAGTTGTGGCGAACATGATCGGCGGTGGCGTCTTTTCCACTTCCGGTTTTACCATGGGGGACCTGCATTCGCCTGGTTATGTCGTCTTGGCGTGGTTGGTTGCCGGTTTGATTGCCATCGCGGGAGCGATCAGCTACGGGCAGCTAATTCGTGTAATGCCTGAATCAGGCGGCGAATATGTATTTCTCTCGCGAGCCTATCACCCGATGTTCGGGTTCGTCGCCGGGTGGGTCTCGATGTTTGCAGGATTTACGGGCGCGATTGCTTACGCGGCATCACTGTTTGAAACGTATGCCGTTCCAGCAGATCTGCGAGCCCAAATCGGCCTACCAGACGATTTTGTAGCCATAGGAGTCGTGATCATTGCGGCGATTTTTCACGGCATCAAAATCAAAGCAGGGGTTATTGGCCAAAATCTTGCCGTGATACTGAAACTGCTTTTACTTATCCTGTTTCTCGGTTTTGCTTTGTTGCGGCTTGGAGCAGTCGAAGCGGTCAACGATCTTGAGCCACTTGAGACCGGCGATTTTGGAGTAGCATTCTGCAAATCATTGATGTGGATCTCGCTCAGCTACATGGGATTCAATGCTGCGGTTTATGTTGCGGAAGAAGCTGGCGACGCAAAATCGAAAATCCCAAAAGCACTTTTGACCGGAACGTTGATCGTCGTGGTGCTCTATGTGTTGCTCAACGCTGTTTTTGTTTATTCCGCTGATGCGTCAAAAGTGGCGGAGAGTGGACCAGCAGTTGCAGCATTTGCTGCTCAACAATTGGGTGGAGCAAGTTTTGCAGTATTCTTTCAAGTCATCATATCGATTGCCTTGTTCACCTCAGTGACCAGTATGATGATGGCGGCGCCACGAGTGTATGCGAAAATGGCGGACGACGGCATGTTGCCGGCTATTTTTAGCTTTCAAAAAAATGCCCCCCAATACTCGATGCTACTTCAAGTTGCATTGGCCGTGGTGATCATTTGCTGGTCAACGCTCGAGTCATTGTTGGGCTAT
>CAJQQR010000139.1 GCA_905480545.1 uncultured Pirellulaceae bacterium | reverse complement strand
GCATTGGTCGCGACCTTCATCTGCGCACTCTATGGATTGGCAGATGAAGGAATCCAATACTTCATTCCTTCGAGAAACGCGAGCCTAGAAGACTATGCCGCCGACGTTCTCGGTGCAATCTTCGGAAGCATTTGCTATCTTTTTTTAGACAAGCTGCTCTCGATGCGTGACGCACAAAAACCGGTTGATTCGCCTGTAAAATGATGAAAAGGCGGTCATTTCGCTTGAAATGCACTCTTCAAAGATCGGTTTTCAGAGTTAGAACCGAATCGATTTGGCGTTTTACTCTACGTCTTCCTCTTCGTCTTCAACGGCACCTTTTAGCAATTCGCTAAGATCCTCTAATGCGATGACGACGTCCGCGAGGCCTGGATCGTAGTTCTGCCGTTTCATTACGCCGACATATTTGCCTTCTGCGTAAAACATGCTGACTAATTCGCAACCGACGTCACCATACTCTTTGATCTTGCCGTTCGCAGCATCCAATGTCTCTTCAGCAAAGGTAGCGTGCTCGAACTGAGGCACATCAAAATCCTCAATTTCTTCGCCTTCGACTTCAATTTCTTCGTTTGACATACGTCGATCTCAATAAAACGTTTTCAAAATAATGCGGTTGGTAGTCTCGCAGTTTTTTTTCTGACTTCAAGCCCCATTCCGTCGAATCGTCAAGGAATCACCCCTCAGATTTCATCACGAAAAGCTCGAAAAAATTGACGTAACGGGTCAATCACATGCCGGCCACAAAATAACCGCTCCACCGAAAACCTAGGTCGAAAGCGTGTTGCACTGGCGCTATCGCAGCCTACTAAATTTAAAATTCGATTTTCATGGATTCTGCGTAACTTCTGCGATAGAAATTCAACTTACTGAAAGTCACATGAAGGGCGTTCACAATACCGCTTGCATATCCAGGATCGAATTTGAACCGGAATTTCGCCGGTTACTGCGCATCGGACATTCGTTTTGGTGGGTGACGGTTCGAAACGAGACGGTGATCAAAAACTCAAACTCTTGGTAGGCGTCCTTTGCTAAACGCAGCTCACCCCACCAAAGCTTTTACCAAAAACAGTCGAGGCCACTTTAAACCTGACCGATGCACCACACCTTACAAGTCACCCCTGAAACGGGTTTCAATTACGGAACGCATCGCCGAAAACTTTGCGTGCGAAATATAGTTTTTTTTCCTCCATTTGACGGGCCTAAATCCAAACGAATTCCATGTCTTGGACCAGCTTTCGTTTCCGGGCGAGAATCTTATTCTCCAAGCCGATGCACGCAAGGAGTACTGAGTCAAACATCAACCTGCAGATGTGAAGTGTTTCCCGCGTGCCCAGTTCTCATTGAACGCAAATAATGGTCAGATTGAACGAATAAACTCCCAGCAACCGTTCAGGCCACGCAGGTAAAATTTGCGTGTGATCTCGTGCCCCTTTCTACAATTCAACAAACTGTTTGCGACTGGATCGATGGCCAATCAGCAAACATGCGGCGTTTGGTCGAACACGTTTGCAATATAAATTCCTATACGTTTGAGACACCTGGCGTCGACAGCGTGCGCGAGATTTTCAAAAACGAGTATTCGCAATTAGGTGACTCAATTGCAGAATTCGAAATGCCCGATTTCGAGATCGTAAACGATTCAGGGGAAATCGAATCGGTAGCCATTTCCAAAGCGCTTCAGATTCAAAAACGAATCGATGCGAGGAAGAAAGTTTTTCTTTGCATTCATTTGGACACCGTTTTTCCACCAACAAGTGGGTTTCAACAATGTGTTGAGTCTTCTCCCGGAATATTAAATGGCCCGGGCGTCGTTGACGCCAAAGGAGGAGCGGTGATTATGCTGTTTGCCCTGAAAGCGATTGAAAAGTTTTCGGCGGCAAACGAAATCGGTTGGGAAGTCGTTTTGAATCCGGATGAAGAGATCGGTTCGCCCTCCAGCCAAGAATTTCTGAAAGAACGCGGCAAGCATTTCGATTTTGGATTACTTTATGAGCCAGCACTTCCCGACGGCACATTGGTTGACCAACGAAAGGGTTCCGGCAACTTTTCAATTATCATCCGCGGCAAATCGGTGCATTCAGGTCGCGATTTTGAGAACGGTCGAAACGCAATCGTGAAGGCGGCGCAGTTTGCCACTCAATTGCATGAGCTGAATTCGGAATTCGATGACGTGACAATCAATGTAGCGAGAATGGACGGCGGTGGACCATTCAATGTCGTGCCCGATCTCGCTGTCGTACGGGTGAATGTCCGTGTGGCCATTGCGGAGCACCAAACTTGGTTTGAGTCAGAGCTGAAATCGTTGGTTGCCAAATACAATTCGCAGGACGGATTTTTTTGTGAACTTCATGGTGCCTTTTTCTCTCCTCCCAAGGTCTTGGATCCGGGCTCGGTACAACTAAAGTCGGAAATCGAGCATTCGGCTTCGCAGGTAGGTATTTCAGTTTCGTGGCGAACCACAGGAGGCGTGAGCGACGGGAACAAGCTCTCATCCATTGGGTTGTCGAATATCGACACGCTAGGAGCTCGCGGCGGTGAATTGCATTCAGCGAATGAGTCCTTGATTCTGGAAAGCCTCGTCGAGCGAGCGAAATTGACGGCGATGATCTTAATGCGGTACTCTTCCGGCGAATTTTCGATCGGTTAGCATTTAGTTATCGGTTTGCGAAAATGCGACCGATCGAACATAAGATGCGTGATAAACTTAGAACGACACAAACCCACTCTTAATCTCATTCCCCAATTCCATGAACGAACTTGCATCCGAAAGACTTGCTGCAGACCCCAGGCTGGCACAGGCAAAGCAATTAATTCTCGCCGCTTTGGCGGAGCATACCGGCAGTGTTCATTCCATTAAGGCTGCCGATCCGGAACGCAAAGTCAGCTATCAAACGATGTTGGATAATTGCGGGGTGTACCGCGGGGGCGATCTGTTCTATCCGTACCTTTCGTCTGGCGCCGGAAACGGTCCGTTTGTTGAACTTGCTGACGGCAGTGTCAAATTGGACATGATCATCGGAATTGGCGTGCATGGATTCGGACATTGCAATCCTGATTTGGTTACTGCTGGAATCGATTCTGCAATTTCGGATACGGTAATGCAGGGCAACTTGCAAACCAACACCCAAAGCGTACAGCTTTCGAAGACATTCATCGATCTTGCCAATCAAAATGTGGCTGCAAGCGAGACCGAGAATCGTTTCGCACATTGTTTTCTTTCGACTAGCGGAGCGATGGCGAATGAAAATGCGTTGAAGATGGCGTTTCAAAAGAACTATCCGGCAAATCGAATCTTGGCGTTCAGGCACTGTTTTGCCGGACGGACATTGGGCTTGGCACAGGTTACAGATAAGGCCGCTTACCGGGATGGTTTGCCGGAAACGATCAACGTTGATTACTTGCCGTTTTATGATGCAGCAAAACATGAACAGAGCATCAAGTCAGCCGTCACGCACTTGCGATCCCACTTAAATCGGCACCCTGGTAAATACGCTGCTTTTTGGATGGAGCTGATCCAAGGCGAGGCCGGTTACTATCCAGGGCATCGCGATTTTTTCATGGCGTTGATCAATGAACTGAAAGACCAAAACTGTGCGATTATCGCGGACGAAGTCCAAACGTTCTCCAGGACTTCAGAACCGTTTGCGACGCAATATTTCCAGCTGGAGGAGCATGTCGATGTTATCACCGTTGGCAAAATCACTCAGGTTTGCGCTACGATATTCAAAGCCAATTACAATCCACGTCCTGGACTGATCAGTCAGACATTTACAGGCAGCACCTGGGCGATCAATGCAGCGCAAACCATCATTCAAGGGCTAATCGATCGAGGCAATTTTGGTGAAGGAGGCCTGAACGATCAGCTTCATTCGCATTTTGCCGATCACCTGAAGCGAATTGGCGACGAGCACCCCGGTACCGTATCGGGGCCGTATGGAATCGGCGGGATGGTTGCATTTACGCCATGCGACGGTTCGGCAGAGAAAGCCAAACAAATGTGCCACGCTTTGTATGACGCTGGACTGATGGGTTTCATTGCCGGTGGATCCCCAAGTCGAATTCGCTTTTTATTGCCGCTGGGCGTGGTGACCATGGAACACATCGATCTTGCAGCGGAAATCATTGAATCCGTTGCGTCTGAAATGAAGTCGGTTTAATTGAGCGTAAGGAACCTAACATGCTAATCGTTCGTCCGGCGGAAGAATCTGATGTCGACCAACTTTATGATCTCATTCAAGAGTCGGCCTACGGATTAACGACTTTGAAAATTTCGAAGCAGCAGTTACACGATCGAGTCGAATCATCGACCTTTTCATTCAAAATGAAATCGGGAAAACCGGCAGGTCAACCCTACGTTTTTGTGATGGAGGATCTGTCTGTTGGAAAGGTGGTCGGCACCAGTGCGATTTATTCAAAGACTGGTGGTTACGAACCGTTCTATTCTTACAAAATCAAAGAGTCGATTCATAAAAGCTCTGAGCTGAATGTTGACAAACGAATTTCGTTTTTGGACCTGGAAGAAGAACATGACGGTCCGACTGAAATTGGCAGCCTTTTTCTGTCGCCTGCCTACTGGGGAAAAGGGCATGGCCGTTTGCTTTCGCTTTCTCGATTCTTGTTTATGGCCGAGCATTTGGATCGTTTTGATAACGAAACGATCGCGGAGATGCGCGGAAATGTAACCGAGAACGGATTTTCACCTTTTTGGGCTGCGATTGGATCGCACTTCTTTGAGATTGAATTCCCCCAGGCCGAAACTTTGACCACCAATTCAAAAAACGTCATCGCCGATCTTTTTCCACGACATCCGATTTACATCCCCTTGCTTCCCGATGATGCGCAAGCAACGATCGCCAAGGTTCATCAACACACCGAGCCCGCGAAAAAGATGTTGACGGACGAAGGATTTGAACATCGAGATCTGGTCGACATTTTCGACGGTGGCCCGGTGTTGCATTGCGACACTGCCAAAATCCGTGCCGTGAATGAAAGCCGTTCGTTCATGGTTTCTGAAATTGTCGAGTCCCTTGACGCAGACGACACACTCGTCGGGAATTGCAGTCTCGCGAATTTTCGAACCTGCTTGGGAAAGATTGAAATGGGCGACAACCAAACCGCAGCAATCGATCAAGTCACCGCGTTGGAACTGAGAGTCAAAGTGGGTGAAATAGTTCGAACCGTCGAATTGAAAGCCGTCAAATCAGAACCCTAATTTGTCGGGCAAACAGCAATTTGAAGTGTCAACTCACAATGTCTGTTTTGTCGTGACCGAGTTTTTGTACTTTCCAGCCACAATGCAACGGCACATTCCTTTGTTTGGCGGCATGAATGAGGCACCGACATCGATCGTTTTAGGGTCGCCCGCTGCGCTGTTGAATCGCTCTGTGCGGTTTATTTTCCTTTAACTGGATTCACTTTGTGACTGCAGTTCTTAAAGCGCAAATATCGCGGATCGCTCCGGGATCGGTCGCCGTTGGTTCGATGTCTCAATAAAGCGTTCCTTCTTTTGCGCACCATGAAGTTCTGCGGAGCATAAGCAACTCGTCCATCGACAATTACGATCACGGCGATCCGCCCCGATCGAACACCAAGCAGATTCACATTGCTTAAATCGACTTCATCGCTGTTAGCAGCTGGTCGATCGAATGTCTTTTCTTTTGCGTGCCTGGAAGGACGGCGCGGATCATCCCTGCCTGATCGACGATGACGGTGGTCGGGATCGGAACGCCCGAGTAAATTCCTTTTTCTTTGGAATCAAAAACTCCATACGCGCGAATGGTTTTACTTTCCTTATCCGAAAGCAAAGGAAACGAAATGCTGTTCTCTCTTGTAAAATCGCGAAGGATACTCACATCGTCATAGCTGATACCAACGAGTTGAATTTCAGCGGCTTCAATATCGATCAGCTGGTTTTGCAATTCGACCAATTGCGTTTTGCAAAAAATTCACCAATCGGCAGAGCGAAAGAAAACGATCGCCGTAAATTTTTTTTCCTCGACAATTCGTGAGAGGCTCCACGGATCACCATACTGATCACTCAATTCGAATTCAGCCGCTTTTTCACCCACTTTTGCCGACAATGGATTTCCGGAGGGACTCACGCTGGAATTGGAACAACCGGAAAGAAACATAAATAGTACAAGAATTGATTTAGTAATCGTTTGAAACATTCGGAAATCAGTCATTAGAAAAACACTGGCTCTGCTTGTGCAGTCGCTGGCCAATCTGCATTGTAGCGGCAATTGCGTTCCGTTTGCCCGCAATTCGCAAGCAGTTTTACGAGTTCACCAATGCTCCTCGTGAATGAAGCAACTTTTTGCGAATCGGAATTTTTGTTAGAACATCCGTTTCGCATTTGCGGCCCAATCGTCGAATCGAAGTCCCCATAGCATCCTTTTTTGTAACGAAAACAAATTCATGAACGATATTTTTGCCGATCTTCGATGGCGTGGACTGATCTACCAAACCACCGCAGATGATGAGTTACAGCCGTGGTTGCTTAGTCAAATGCGAACCGTTTACGCAGGCTTCGACCCGACAGCCGACAGCCTGCATATTGGGAGCCTGGTTCCGTTGCTGATTTTACGACGGTTTCAAAAGGCTGGACACAAACCTGTGGCTTTGGTTGGGGGTGCGACTGGTATGATTGGCGACCCCAGCGGTAAAAGCAAAGAACGAAATTTGCTTTCAGAAGAAGACCTCCAAAAAAACGTCGCCGGAATTGGAGAGCAGATGCGCCAATTTCTC
>CAJQQR010000138.1 GCA_905480545.1 uncultured Pirellulaceae bacterium | reverse complement strand
GGCCTTGGGCTTGAAAACGACCGTCGCGGCAACGACGACATGGCGTTAAGTCTTTATCAGCGCGCATCTTCGGTTTTTCCAACCAACATTGGTTCGCTGTTGAATCTTGGTTTGCTTTACGAAGATCTTGACCAAAACGATCAGGCTCGTCGTTGTTACGAGCGAGTTCTTGATGTTTTTCCGGCACATGAGCGAGCGAGATTGTATTTACGGGACGCAATGGCGTCGGGCGATGAATGGGATTACAACAAGCAAAAAGAAGAGGAGCGGGTTCGAAACATTCTCAAAACACCTGTTACCGATTTCGAGCTTTCGGTTCGCAGTCGGAATTGCCTTGAGAAAATGGGAATCATGGTACTAGGTGATCTGACCAAGATTTCCGAAAGTGAACTGTTGGGCAGCAAGAACTTCGGCGAAACTTCATTGGTCGAAATTCGGGAAATGTTATCGGCCAAAGGCCTTCGTATTGGCCAGCATTCCGCTGAAGCAGTCAAGCAAGAAGAGCCTGTTGATCATTCGCATCTTTCTCCAGACGAACAAGCATTGTTGGACCGTCCAATCTCGGACTTGAATTTGTCTGTTCGGGCACGGAAGTGCATGAACCGTTTGGGCATGTCATCGATTGGTGAGTTGATGCGAAAGTCTGGTGACGACTTGCTGGAATGCAAGAACTTTGGCGTGACCAGCCTTAACGAAATCCGTGAAAAACTTACCCAAGCCGGTTTGAAGCTGCGTGGCGAGTAATCATTTGTCGGAGCACTATTGCTTTTGACGCCTTCGTTTAAGTTTCATCACCGCTAGTAGAAAAATGGAATGAACGAAGCTGGCTTTCGTTTTGAATTGGAACATGTTGACTCGCAGACCGGTGCTCGCGCCGGTCTTTTGCATTTCCGGCAAGGGGTTGTTCCGACCCCCATCTTTATGCCGGTTGGAACGTTGGGGACGGTCAAGGGTCTGACGCCCGACTTGGTCCGTAGTACCCAAGCCAAAATTGTTCTTTGCAACACTTACCATTTGACGCTGCGTCCGGGTGAAGACGTTGTCGCGGCCTTGGGGGGCCTGCATCAATTTATGGGTTGGGATGGTCCTATTCTGACAGATAGTGGTGGTTTTCAAGTGTTCAGTTTGTCGGAAATGAACAAGGTCACTGAGCAGGGTGTTGAATTTCGATCACATATTGATGGTGCCAAGTTTGAAATTACGCCTGAACGATCCATTGAAATCCAGCAGACGCTGGGCAGCGACATCGCGATGGCATTTGATCATGTCATCGCTCTTCCGAATTCCAGAGAAAAAATCGAGGATGCATGCGATCGTTCGACGCGTTGGGCGGCGCGATGCCGTGAAGTTGCAGACCATCCCTATCAGGCCTTGTTTGCGATTGTGCAGGGCGGTTTAGATCCGAATTTGAGAAAAAAATCTGCGACTGAGCTAACCGCAATGGACTTTCCGGGATACGCGGTTGGTGGTTTAAGCGTCGGCGAACCGCCCGCTGAAATGTATGCGACATTGGACGTGACCTGCCCGTTTCTGCCGCCTGAAAAACCACGTTACCTGATGGGAGTTGGCAAGCCAGAGGATCTGCTTGAAGGCGTTTGTCGAGGTATTGATATGTTTGATTGTGTAATGCCCAGTCGCAACGGGCGAAACGCGCTTGCGTTTACCGACGAGGGGACATTGCGTTTTCGAAACAAGATTCATGCCCTTGACCCGAATCCGATTCAAAAGGGGTTTGAGTCAGCGGTATCGGGGTTCAGTCGCGGGTACATACGCCATCTTTTTCAGGCAAAAGAGATGTTGGGTCCCATTATTCTGACCGTTCACAACTTGAGCTATTACCAAAAACTAATGCAGGACGCGCGTAAGGCCATTTTTGCTGATAGCTACCATGATTTTGTCGCGGAAAAAATGTCAGGTTGGAAGGCTCTAAAGGAGTCAAATTAACATGGGCAAATTGGACGCATTCGTGGGCCAAACTTAGCTCTTGCTGGTTGATAGCAAAGGCTTTATGATTACTCAATTACAATTTGGGTCCGCTCTGTGAAAGATGGACTTTTCTTTTTACTGATAATCGCACGTGATTTGCTTCGTCGATTTCGGTGACGATTGGATAAATGAACTTTCCTACGATTTATGAATTGATTGCAATTCCAATTCTTTTTGCACAAGAGGCAGAAGAAACGGGAGTCGCCACGAAGGACGCAGATCCTGGTAGCGGATCTCTTTTCGGTGGTAGCTTTTGGCTTCCGATGCTGATTATTGGGGGTGTATATGTGTTGATCATGATGGTCATGCCTCGCAATGATCAGAAAAAGAATAAGGAAATGTTAAGCAGTCTGAAGAAAAATGACCGTGTGATAACAGCTGGCGGCATTTTTGGAACGGTCATGACTGCACGGAAAGAAGATCCTTTCGTCACATTGCGCATCGACGAATCGACTAACACTCGAATCAAGGTTCTCAAGACCTCAATCAGTCGGGTGATCACTGGCGATGAGAAAAGCAGTGATAAGAACGCCACGGAAGAGGAAGGTGCCAAGAAACTCCCCGCCTAAAAAACGCGGACGGAACCTTGCTCCTTCAAAATCGCCTTTTTTCGAATACCTAATCTCTTTTTTCAAGACGAACTATGGATTTGCTGTCGCTATTCGCGCAATCAGAACCTGCTCCATTTATGGAGACTTCTTTTTTTGCGGCCCTTGTACTTGCTGCAATTGTTGTTGTCTCTTTCCTTCTTGGCCGCGTTGTTGCGAAGCCGGTTCAGATGGCTGATTCGGCATGGAAGTTTGGGGTCATATTCTTTTGTATCATTTTCTCGACTTACTATGTCGTAACCAATTGGCCACCACGATACGGTGTCGATTTGGCCGGTGGGACGATCTTCGTCATTGACTTGAGCCTGGACAATGATCCGGAAGTGGTGGTCGATGTTTACATGCGCAACGACACGGATGGTGACAACAAACTGACGTCCGATGAGTTGCCGGAAAACCTGAAAAGCCGTTTCTCAAGCATCGACGAGAACGACGATGATTTTTTGACAGAGGATGAGGTCCGTGTTTATGCGATTCAGGACGCGGCTCAGTCAGAGGGTGCAAAAGAGTCGGTTGAAAATGTTATTGAACAATTGAAAAAACGGATTGACCCGTCCGGCATTTACGAATTGGATCTGCGTGCACTGGGTGCGGACCAAATCGAAATTACGATCCCGGGAGTTGAGTCCTCCGAGTCTGCAAGAATTTTAGAACGGATCAAAAAGGCAGGTTACCTTCAATTCAGAATTCTGGCTCAAAAATCGGACAGCGAACATGCGTCAGTAATTTCCGATGCGAGGAAACAAGCGGAAAATCCATTGATACGAACCCGTGCGGAAGTGCGAAGCGCCGAGGGCATGGGAGAAAAGGCGGTTGCTCGTTGGGTTAATGTGGGCTTGCTGGACAAGCAGCGAGTAAAACAATTGGGGTTAGATTTCACTCCTTTTAAATACACTTTGCCATTCGGGCAGTCGGGCATGCTGGATTGTCTGGTTCGAAACTCGGCAACGGGTGAATTAGTGGAGTTTATTCCCTATGCCCCTGAAGGTGCAGACCCTTCATCTGCGGCGTTTAAACGGTATCAAAATGATCAGAATCTTCGTTCGGCGTGGTACACCCAGTGGTGGAATGAGAACATCGCAGTTGACGATGCAAATGCTCGCTTGCAAATCCTTGTCATTGAGCCCGTCAACGAGGATTACAATGTTGAAGGACAGGATTTGGTTCCCAACCTCGTTCAAAGCACAACAGATAGCCGCGGACGTCCTGCGGTAGAATTCGTTTTGAAACGGGATGGCGTACGAAAGTTTGCCAAACTAACCGGTGATAACCTGCAAAACAGTCTGGGAATCATTCTCGATGGTGAGCTGCTTACAGCTCCAAATATTAACAGCAAGATTGTTAAAAACGGTATCATTGAGGGTGAATTCACCAACAAAGAAATCTCCGACCTCATCAGTATCTTGAAGGCTGGGCAGCTCAAAACGACTTTGCAGAGTCCCGATGGTGGTGGTGATCAAATTGACTCGACCATGGGTCAAGAGATGAAAGACAAGGGCTATTGGGCCATTGGTGCATCCTTTATTTTGATCCTTGCCTTCCTTGTTGTTTACTATCGAATTGCGGGAATCGTTGCCTGCATTGCCCTGATCCTGAACCTTCTCATGATTTTGGCAATCATCATCATGCTCAAGCAACCGTTGACGCTTAATGGTTTGGCTGGACTGGTTCTGACGGTGGGTATGTCGGTTGACGCAAACGTCCTCATCTTCGAGCGAATTCGGGAGGAGTTGGCAAAAGATGCCACGCTTCGAATGGCAATTCGAAACGGCTTCCAGCGTGCAACAACGACGATTGTCGATGCGAATATCACAACGTTCATCACCGCGTTCATTCTTTATGTAATCGGTAATGAGCAGCTGAAGAGTTTCTCTGTTGCGTTGATGCTCGGTATCGCGCTCAGTATGTTCACCGCGATCTTTTGTTCTCGGGTCTTCTTCGATTATTTCGAAAAGAAGCGTATTTTGAAAACGTTGGGAACAAACAGGATGTTCAGTAATAGCAGTATCAATTTTATTGGAAAGCGTGGATTGGCGTTCGCCATTTCAATGGTCTTCATCGTCATCGGAATTTCGGCCATTGTGGTTCGCGGTGGTGGGATCCTCAATCATGATTTGGCGGGTGGATCCATGGCCCGGATTGTTACCGCGGAAAAAACCGATGTTGAAGCGGTCAAGAAGATCGTCAAAAACATTAGTGACTCCGTTCAGGTAAACGGTGCAAACGCTGTTGTAAACGTTGCGAAGGTAAACAGTCAGTATCCGGATGGAACAGAGTTTCGAATTGAGAGCAATATCAAGAAAAAGGGCGACGTCTCTCTCGGTGAATTGCTCAAGAAGGAGTTTGGGGACAAGTTAGCCAAGCCAACGGTTGTCTACGAGATTTCGAGCTCGAAAATGGTGAGTGGATCAACTTTGCCAAAATCAAACGGTAGCAATTCAAATGAAGCCAAATCGGTAGATGATGAAGAAGCATCCGAATCCAAAACAGGGGAACCAACCGGCGATCCATGCGGTGGGGAAGAGTTCTCCAACGGCGACTTGTCGGATGAAGGTGATGTCGATCCATGTGGCGGCGACTCGTTGGTAGGCTTCCAAGAGGAAGAGAAGAAATCAGACGTCAAGCAAAAGGCAGACGTCAAGCAAAAGGCAGACGGCAAGGAAAAGGCCGAGGCTCAAACGAAGTCAGATCCAACTGCAAAATCAGGTGACGCGAAAGCTGCCGAGTCGGGTCAAGCTGATCCTGCTCCATCCAAAGAAGGTTCTTCGGAGCCCAAAATTTCCGATCAGAACACTCCTGACCAAAGTAAGGCAGACCAAAGTAAAGCAGATCAAACTGATGCAGCCGTGGATGGAGCAGGCTCGGACGATGCTGCCGGGGCCGGGGGCGATCCCAGTGCACCCCAGAATTCGCTTCCAGAAACCACGAACAGTATTCGGAAGTTTGAGACGACGGCAACGATCAATTTTGGGTTGAGCTTAAAAGACGCTAACTTTGTTAAAAAAGGTGTCGGGCTTCGAAATGATTTTGAGGACGCGGCGAAGTCGTTAGGGTATGACAGCTACACGAGCAATAATATTAAAGTTCGTGATCCCGCTCAGGGTGGTGAATTTGTTGGTGATGATGTAGAGGCAGGTGCAGCGACGTGGGAGGTGCTGATCACGACGCAAGAACCATCTCATGCAGAAGAGATTTTGGCTGAGATGAAAAAGCGATACACCAGCGAAGTCTTTTTACCGCAAGCAAAAGAAGTGGGTGAGCGATTTGCTCAAAAAGCATGGCTTCGG
>CAJQQR010000137.1 GCA_905480545.1 uncultured Pirellulaceae bacterium | reverse complement strand
AGAAAAAAAGCGAGTATTGCCTCCCGCATTCGGATTAATTCTTGCGAAATGAAAAAGTGACTTATCGTTTAACTGCATTTCAAGTTTCAATTTCATTTCCGATGCTCAAGCAATTTCGGTTGCAACATGGATTCTTGATTTCAACAAAACGAGTCACGCTTTGAGGCTGTGCATCATTTTATCGACGTCACAAACTAGCAGACAAGCTCCGTCGTACCGTCCGCATTTTTCAACAGAAAATCAAACGGGTTGTGATGGCTACGGCACACGGAGTGTGCCTGCTACCAGAAAAACACAGGCCGTTCGGGCAATCAAATCAACAGCCTATTAAGCCATTAATTCTTCGATCGGTCCGACCTTCGTGTCATGCACGTTCGCGATGCCCTTGTCCATATTGAAACGATCATTTGGATTTCCAATTGCGCGAAGAATGGTCGTGTAAAGTGCGTTGATGGGACGCCTTCCATCAAGCTTGGTGTACTGACCAGTTTTAATACGCCCGCCGCAATTCCCCAACAAAACAAACGGCCAATCAGCCCCATTGGTATGTTGTTTATCTGCGTTGTTACTGGTGTAAACAATCAGAGTGTTGTCCATCATCGTGCCGTTTCCTTCTGGCATTGATTCAAGCGCCTGCATCAATTTGACCAGCATCTGGCAATTGTATTTTCGAATCTTGATCCAAATCGGATTGTTCGGTTGTTTCATATGCCCGAGGTTATGTCCGGCCTCGGTAATGCCTAGTCCTTTCCAAGCGCCAAAAATTTCTCCACGGCCAGATCCGATCGTCAGCACGTTGGTGAGCCCCGCCTTCAAGGCTGCGATCCCAAGGTCAAGCAACGCATCGTGCCAATCGGTATCAAATTTCGGTTTGAGAAACTTGTCGTTATAGTCTGGGGCAAATTGCTTTAAATGATCGGACACGTCCGCCAAACGTTCACGCAGTCCGTTAATGTCTTTGAATCCGTCAACATAACCGCCGTAGCGTTCGCGATCACCCGTCGGCAATTTCTCGCCATGCTGTGCGGCTAACTGTTCAATGCGATTGAAAACCTTTGACCGAGCCTCATATTTCTTTTTGACTTCGCCCGTCGCGATTCCACCAAACAAAAGCTGGTAAAGATCTTGTGGATTTGAATGCATGAAAAGTGGCTTGCCCGCACCGGACGCTGAAAGCGTCGCTAGAGTCGGCCGCGATATCATGTTTTCAAGTGCATCCATCCCGATGCGCAAGTGAGGCAAGATTGTTTCCGGAAGCAAGCCACTGATCACATGGTCGATCGTAGCTCCTCCCGGTGGAACGCCAATGCCTCCACGATATCCACCAAGCGCTCCGAAATAAGCACTATGCGATGGACTGGTGTGTCGGCCATGCAGTCCCGTGATGATGTTGATCTTGTCCTTGTAAGCCTCGAGGGGACTAATGGGATCAGGCAGCTTTACACCCGAAAGCGACTCGCTGGTTTTGAGTCCTTTGGGGACACAGGTCGCTGGATCAAAGCCCTGATTTTGCAGAAAGAAGATCACTCTCCTCGGCTCGGTAGGCTGAGTTCCCAACTGCGTTGCATCACTCGCGAGAATGGGAGAACTGATCGCTGCGCCACTTGCAGCCATTCCTTGGAGCATGTTTCTGCGATTCATCATGGATCAATTTCTTTCGGCTTCGGTGAGTTTGAAATCTGCCCGTTTGTTGAGTTTATTATCGTCAACGCAATGCAGTCTTGCGTTTTAGCGCCGATAACCCGGCCGATTTAAGGAATGCGGATACTGGGGTGGGAGTATGATCTAATTAAATTGTATTTGTATTTGCCCGAATTCAAAACGGATAAGTTCGAAATTCCGACGTAAAAACGGACCGCAAATCTGAAATTACTGCTTGGATACCGAAAATCCACGCGTCAAAACACAAGATTTTTCACGATTGGGTGAAGAATTCTATTTTGCCCGGAGTGCTGGTATTAGAGAAGCGTGGAATGGTTGAGTTTGCGAGGTGGGGAAATCTAAAACGCAGATACGCCGGAGCACGGAGTTCTTTAGACGGGCCATGGAAGCCGATTGCGAGCTACCAGGGGTGCAAGGCTTTGGCGAAGATTAGAGACGAGTCCAATGTGCGTTCTACACTTCGTGGCTGGAGCGTAATCCTAAATTCGCATCAACGTCGAATCCTGTTCGCAATGATTACTTCACGTTGAATTCAGCGTCAAAATCGGCTTCGTATGTAGCGCGAGAACGGGACGGTAATCGAGCATAAACCCGCACGTGTTTGACATCGATTCGGCCGGGCGGAAAAAATAGTCCTTCACGCGTCATGAAGTAATCCAACCCGAACTCAATTGTTTCGCCGGCGGGGACAACTTCATCTGTGCGATAGACCTTGTATCGCTTGTTGACTTCAACGATCAACTGGGTCCATTCATCTTGGCCGATGTTCTTGACAACAACTTTAGGTTCCGGAACGGCTGGAATAGCCTCGCGGCGGTCGAATTCTTCTGCACGCTCCATTCCCGCAAGTGTGACGGTCGCATCGAGCGTATGCATTGAAACCGGCGGCAAGTAAAACCAAAGCGTCAGAACAGTTGCAACGGGGACGATGAACATCGCGATCAACATTATCACGAAACTCCTCCGGCTCAGACGTCCAACCTGGTCGCGATGTGAAATGGGGGAGTGGGGCATTTTTTCTGTTCGGCTGTCCCCCGACGAATTTGGGGCGTTGGCCGAACCGTCAACATTAGAGGATGGTGTAATGGACTCGGACATATTCATGAGCTTGGATAGCAAATAATCTTGCGGACGAATTTCGAAAAAATCGATTGACGTTCGTTCGTTGAAAGGCGCAAGTCGGACGTTAAGCTACCTGTCAAATTCGCCCAAAATTAACGTGATATTTTGGCCACCAAACCCAAAGCTGTTGTTCAAAGCGATTTTGCATGGCGATTCGCGGGCTTCGTTGGGAATGTAGTCCAAATCACAAAGCGGATCTTTATTTTCGTAATTGATGGTCGGTGGCAAAACGTTGTCCCGAATCGCCATCAAGCAAACAATGGCCTCTGTGACACCGGCTGCGGCAATCAAGTGCCCCATCATGCTCTTGGTGCTGCTAACCGGAGTCTTGTCAGCATTTTCACCAAACACTTCACGGCAAGCTTTTGATTCGACTTTGTCGTTTACGGTGGTGCTCGTGCCGTGGGCATTGACGTAGTCAATATCCGACGGATCAAGTTTTGCATCATTCAATGCCATTCGCATGCATCCGATTGCACCGCGGCCTTCGGGGTGAATGTCGGTGATACGCCATGCATCCGCGGTTGAGCCATAACCGAGTACTTCACCGAAGATCTGTGCTCCACGCGCTTTTGCATGTTCGAGTTCTTCGAGGATCACCATGGCAGCGCCTTCACCCAAAACGAAACCATCACGCGTTCGGTCAAACGGCCGTGAGGCTTTGGTGGGTTCTTCGTTGCGAGTTGAAAGTGCGGTTAACAGATTGAAGCCAGTGACACCAAACGGATGAATCATGCTATGGGTTCCACCTGAGAGCATGACCTCTGCATCGCCGCGGCGAATGATTTCAGTGGCCTCGCCCATCGCTTGGCTGCTCGCGGCACAAGCCGTCAGGCAATTTGCATTCGGCCCTTGGGCATTGAACATCGCCGCCAAATGTCCGGCTGGCATGCTCGGTTCCTGTTCAAGTTCAAGAACCGGATTGATTTCACGCAAGCCCGCCTCGGTGAAGCTGAGCATGTTCATCTCGCCATCTTTTCCGTCTGCGATCCCAGCGACCATCATGCGCGTGAAAGATGTGAAATCTTGTTTGCCTTCACCACTTCCAAGATAGATTCCGAATCGAGTCGGGTCTTCGATGGAATTCAGGACACCAGAATTCTCCACCGCTTGAACGGCGGCACCAGCGGCAAATTGGGTGTGGCGGCCACGGAACTCCCATTCCTTAAGATCGCCACCAAATTGCGTTGCGTCGTATCCACGGACCTCCGAAGCAATTTTGGTAGGGAAATTGGTCGCATCAAAAACCGTGATGTTACCTACGCTTGATTCAGCGTTTTTTAGACGACTCCAAACCGCTTCCGGATTGGTTGCCATGGGATTTACCATCCCGATACCGGTGATGACTACACGTCGGCGCATCGATTAACTCGCAATTGTTTTCAGCAATTTGAACCAGAACTTAAAAATTCTCGTTCAGCTTGAAGAAAATGTTCCGGAATTTCAATTGGTGTACCGTCCTGATTGACACCAATATCAAAAATGTGGAGAGCTCGTAAAACCGAAATCAATCCTGAATCGGTAAAAAATACTTTGTCTTTGAACTGTTGCTCGGGGTATGCAAACATCACGTCTGCAGCAGCAATCAGCGACTCGCCACGATGGCAGGTCGCCGAAACTACGGATCCCTCTTCGGCCATGTTTTCGATTTTCGTCGCTATTGTGAGTTGATCACCTGGTTTCGCAAAATCCCGAAAAGTGCTTTTGCTGATCTTCGCAAGAACCACTTTTTTCTTGAAATCGAAAGCTTGGTTGATCAGCAATCCACCCGTCTGAGCCATGCCCTCAATAATTAATGAGGGCGGGTAGGACGGGAAACACCGCGAATACTCGAAAACATACGGTTCGGCCATGCATACATTCTTCGTCGCCACAGCATGACTGCGACTCACAAACTCTGTATAGCGGTCAACCCAAAACCAACGCATAGTCTCACAGACTGATGAGGTACGAGACAAACAAAATTATGGACTACGCGCTTACTTTTGTCGTAACATATCGGCACAGGTCGCTAACGGTCAACAAGTTGCCGAAGTCCTGAACCATTGGGTTTGATTCGAATTTTGAAAGGTCAGCAAATGGCATTCGTTCTTTCAGTTTTTTAATGCCTGCCTCCGTTACTTTTCCGTCTTGTACGTATTCCGCATTGGTGAGGATATCATCGGGAAAAAGTTCATCCCGAGGAATTTGGATATCGAACGACTTTTCAAGTTTGAATACGATATCAAGAAAATCGATTGACTCGGCACCCAGATCACCAACCATTGTCGCATCTGCAGTGACTTCGTCGTCATCGACTCCGAGTGCATCGACTAGAGCGTCTTTTACTTTTTCAAAAACTTCATCTTCATTGGGAGCCATTCGAATTCTCCGATTTAAATTGGCGAGTCATTACTGACGAAAATATTGTCTATCTGGATAAATGCATAATTGAGTCGAAGTCAAGCCGCTTTTCAAAAGCAATCTTTTCGTCAACCACACTATTCGACGGATTCCGCTCGCCGTAATTGTGGGTTTCCACAACAAGGCGACCATTCACCGCAGTTTCATCGTTGATCAAACACTCGGTTTTCAACGTGAAAATCAGCTCTTCTTGTTTCATGATCTTCGCGTTCACAATCAGCTGATTGTTTGGCGTAACAAGATTTTGAAATTTGATGTTTTTGGCTTCGCGTAATTCAACAACTGAATACTTGAAGCCGGTCGTATACCGAACCAACCAAGACGACGCTTGAAGCATCGCTTCCAACATTAGTACTCCCGGCATCACCGGAAAATGTGGGAAGTGGTCTTGAAGATAATCTTCGTCACCAGAAAGGAATTTCACCGCTGAAATTCGATCACCCGACACAATTTCCGTAATTTTGTCTATTTGGGCAAACGCGATTGGTCGCATCGCCGGGATCGAATCATTGGTCACGTTCAATTTCGGTAAAAAACCTGCAAATTTCCAAGGTTTACTGTAGCAAACCACCTAATTTAGCATCGACCCGTTTTTTTAACAACAACTCACAATATCGGAATTTTTGAAATAAAACCCAAAAAATGCTCTTAACAGCCCGTTTGAACTGACTCCAATTTGAATGTTGAGCGTTTCGATGCTAAATTCCTTCCTATGAGAAAAGGAATTCCGGTTTCGCCCGGTATTTCAATTGGCACTGCCTATTGTATTAACGAAGTTTTTGTCCGTCCTGAGCAGACTCATCTGGAAGAAGATGCTGTCGGGGAAGAGCTTGCGCGGTTTGAATCGGCGAAGGATCAAAGTATCCGAGATCTGAAGGCCCTTGAAGCAAAGGTTTATGCTCAAGTTGGCAAGAATGAGGCAGCCATTTTCGCGATGCATCAGTCGATTTTGAGTGACCATGCGTTCACTAAAAAGATTACGGGCTGGATCGCGGGCGAAAAAATGACGATCCAGGCGGCCCTTCATCGATTTTTGGGCGAATACGAGGTCCTTTTCTCCAAAGCCAAAGACGAATATCTCCAAGAGCGTTTCGCCGACATCCGCGATGTGGTGTCGCGGCTCTCCGCTTCGCTCACCGACGTGAAGAAAGAAATTGATCGTGGCTTAAAGAGCCCTTTAATCGTAGTTGCCGATGAGCTTCTTCCTTCTCAGGTGGTTTTGCTGGGCGATGTGGAGGTCAAGGGAATTGTGACCCAAGCTGGAGGCCCAACTTCCCATGCGGCGATTATCGCACGCAGCAAAGGGATTCCAGCCGTCTCAGGTGTTCGCGGGATTCTACGCCAGATTAAAACGGGCGATGAGATCGTTGTCGACGGTCGCGAAGGAATCGTTCGGTACAATCTCGATCCCGAAGCAACGGCCGCCTATCGGAAGCTGGAGCGTGAGTTTTTCGATTTCAAAGATCAACTTGCTGAAAACCGAGATGAGCCGGCGCTCACCGCTGATGGTCGCCAGATCGCGTTGCTTGCAAACATCAATAGTGTTGCCGATGCGCAATCGGCCAAAGCAATGGGTGGCAGTGGCGTTGGACTGTACCGTACCGAATACCTTTACCTGACGCATCCAAGTGTTCCAGACGAAGAGGAGCAATACGAAAACTATCGAAGCATCATCGAGGCATCTCCCAACAATTCGGTGACGATTCGAACGCTTGATATCGGCGGTGACAAGACAGTCCCCTACCTTGGGCACAATCATCAGGAATCCAATCCGTTTATGGGTTGGAGAAGTATCCGTCTCTCGTTCGAACATCCGGAGTTATTCAATTCGCAAATTCGAGCCATCCTTCGCGCCGCCGCAGGCTTTGAGGTTGGAAAGGTTCGGATGTTGTTTCCGATGGTCACGACTGTCGATGAAATGCGGCGAGTTCGCTCCATGGTTCGTCGTGCAATGAAACAACTTGTCTCGCAGGGCAAGCCTTTTGCAAACGTTCCCATCGGAATGATGCTGGAAGTTCCAGCGGCGGCAGTGATGATGGATACGCTATTAGAGGGCTGTGATTTTGTTTCGATCGGTTCGAATGATTTGGTGCAATATTTAATGGCGGCAGATCGCGATAACCCAAAAGTCAGCCATCTATGTCAGCCGCTCTCACCAGCGGTTCTACGCGTTCTGAAGAACGTGATCCGCGTCTGCAATCAGAACAATACGCCTATCACGCTATGCGGTGAAATGGCCGGGCAGCCCCGAGCATTTGTGTTGCTTTTGGGAATGGGTTTGAAAAACTTCAGTATGAGCCCGGCGTTTATTCCGACCATCAAAGAACTGGCGAAGAAGATCTCAACCGCAGAAGCGGCTCAAATTCTTCAAAACGCAATGAAGCTCAAAACTACTTCGCAGGTTTTGCGTTACATGGCGGGTCAAATTCAGCGACTTGCGCCCAAGTTCACGATTCTGGATACCGCTTAATTCAGTCACTCAAAAAAAGTGATGGCTTAAACAAAAAGATCCTCGCCCGAATCGCTTTTGCCTTGAGACGAATTCAGATGACGCCGCAGGTAATTTGCGCGCTCAACATTTCGGTCTGTTGTCGAGAGTTTTTTGCCTGCGAGCACCTGTAAATGAGCAGGCTGCGTGCGAAGGAACAGTTTGTTCACGGTGGAAAGTTGGACATCATGAATCAAGTCTAAATTCACACCCAATCGCACTTTTGAAAGCAACTGCATTGTTTCTTCACTGCTGATTTGATGTGCGTTTTGAAGTGTTCCGATTGCTCGACTGACTTTGTCATGCAGGTCGTCTTGGCTTTCGTTTATCAAGTATTCGCGGGCCTTTCGCTCATACCCAATTATGACGGGAACGATTTCCGAAACGTCGTTGATCAAGTCTGTCTCGGATTTTCCAAGGGTAATTTGGTTGCTGATTTGATAGAACTCACCCATCGCCTGAGATCCTTCGCCATATAAACCTCGGACGGCCAAGTTGACTTTTTCGAGGCTTCGAAAGACTTTTTCGATCTGCCGCGTCATAACGAGTGCAGGCAAGTGGAGCATCACACTGACTCGCATTCCAGTGCCTACATTCGTAGGGCATGCTGTCAGGTAACCAAGTTGGCTGTCAAACGCAAACCGAATGTTTTCTTCGAGTGCGTTATCGATGGTTTCTACACGTTCCCACGCTTTTTCCAGATCCAGACCGCTCTTCATGACCTGAATACGAAGATGATCCTCTTCGTTGATCATCAAGCTGAATACTTCCTGCTTATCGATCGCAACAGAACGAGCACCGGAGCTTTCGGAATGTTCACGGCTAATCAATTGTCGTTCAACTAAGAACTGGCGTTCGAGTTCTTCCAGATCGTTTACCTTGACAAAAACGGTATCGGCAAGGTCCGAATGCGAAGTTACCTTTTCACAAACGGTCGACTCAATGCTTGCCTTGTGGACATCATTACACTTTTTAATAAATGGAAAATCGCCGAGATTCCTCGCAAGACGGATTCGGCTGCTCATCACAATATCGGATTCCGGTCCATCACCACGGAGCCATTCCCCTAGTTCGTCCGCAAAGTCAGTCGGCTTCATTGAAGCTCCTCTTCAAGCTGCTTGATTTGATCACGGATCCGTGATGCAAGTTCGTAATCCTCTCGCTCGACGGCTTCTGTCATTTCTTTTCGTAACCGAATGACCTCGATTTGTTGCATGAGCATCCCGTCGTCACCTCGAGCGGGGCGCCGGCCAACGTGATTGGTTTCGCCATGAATGCTCATGATCAACGGATTCAGCTCTTCCTGAAAGTATTCGTAATCATTGGGGCAACCTAGGCGTCCCGATTGGCGAAACTCGTAAAATGTGATTCCGCAAACTGGGCATACCTTCTGATCCAGCCGATGAAGCTCGTCAGCCGTTTGGTCAATCTTCAAGTGTTTCGTAATCGCGGTGCCAACTTCTTCGGCCACCGGTTCATCGTCACTATCAGACTTGAGGTATTTATCGGCGCACTCAGCACAGTAATGCAGCGCACTCACTTCGTCTCCGGTTAACTCCGTTATATGAAAGGTTGCCGGTTTTTCACACTTTTGGCATTTCATGTTGATTAACGCAAGCCGTCGAATTTGGATGAAGGTTTATTCGGTGGTGGATTCTAGGTGACTTCGATTCGCTGTCAAGATTACATCGTCAATGTGCGAAAAAGATAGCAAGGGAACTTGTCGCCCAAGGATGATCTGGTAACCGAACAGCGATGTTCAGCTTGCCCTATTTTCGACGTGATCAATTTTTGCTGCAACAACCCGCCGTGCAATCGGCGAAAGTTTCGGCGATAATCTTGTTTTGCCAATTAGAGTCGGATTTATGCCACACAAGCCGAATCTCACTGAATTTCAGGAACTCTCTACGAGCCACGCCCGCGTTCCGGTTTACCGCTGCTTGATCAGTGACGGACTGACGCCTGTATCCGCATTTCGGAAAATCGACGAGGGGAAAACCTGCTGTCTTTTCGAAAGTGTTGTCGGTGGCGAAAACGTCGGCCGCTACAGCTTTATTGCTATCAAACCCTTTGCGCAACTGTCGGCTGCCGGCTCGGCTGTCAAACTGAGAAACGGATTGGATTCCAAGGAATTGGAATCGAAAAACCCATTTGATCTGCTGAGAGCGGAACTAGCGTCAATCGACGTTGCGAAGCTTGATGGCATGCCGCCGTTTGTCGGTGGTGCCGTTGGGTACGCTGGTTATGATACCGTTCGATACGTTGAAAATTTGCCGAACCCGCCGAATGATGATCGCGAACTGCCCGATTTGTCGTTTGCCTTTTATGATCAAATGATCGTTTTCGACAATGTCCAAAAAACCATGACGGTGATCGTGCTTGCAAAGACGGATTCCAGCAAAGAAAAATCGCTGGATGCCTACGAAGCGGCAAAAAAAGAAATTGACTCAATTGTCACTTGTTTGTCAAAGCCGGACCCAAGTCAAGCCTGTACCGACATCGATCCTTCCGCAGATGTTCAATTGGATCTGAATTCTAATTTTGATCAGCCGTCGTACGAGGCGGCAGTGAATCGGTGTGTCGATTACATCAAGGCGGGCGATATCTTCCAAGTCGTTATCAGCCAGCGTTTTGAAAGAAAAATAAGTTGTGATCCGTTTGAAATCTACCGGACACTTCGTGTGATGAACCCGAGTCCATTTATGTTTTTTCTGCGCACGCCAGAAACGACTCTCATCGGGAGTTCTCCGGAAATCATGTGTCGCGTGGTCGATAGTAAAGTGACAGTGCGCCCCTTGGCTGGAACTCGTTGGCGCGGCAAGACCGAAGCGGAAGATCGCGCGTTGGAAAAAGAACTGCTAGCCGACCCAAAAGAGCGGGCAGAACACGTGATGCTCGTTGACCTTGGTCGAAACGACGTGGGGCGTATCGCAAAATATGGAACGATTGAAATTCCAGATGTGATGATCGTGGAACGCTACAGCCATGTGATGCATATTTCGTCAACAGTAACTGGAGAGCTTCGTGACGATCTCGATGCGTTTGATGCGTTGATGGCGAGCTTGCCAGCCGGGACGGTTTCTGGTGCTCCCAAGGTTCGAGCGATGGAAATTATCGACGAGATTGAACCTCATCGGCGAGGACCGTATGCCGGTGCCGTCGGTTACATCGACTTCAATGGCAACATGGATACGTGTATTGCGTTGCGAACGATGGTCATCAAGGACGATATGGCGTACGTTCAAGCTGGTGCAGGAATTGTTGCTGAAAGTGTTCCCGAAAACGAGTATCGCGAGACCGTAAACAAAGCTACGGCGTTGTTGAAAGCAATTGAAGTTTCAGAGATCCGGTCTGGAAATGAAGACCGTTAAACGTGTTTGTTAGTATTTGGTGTCGCTGCTTCGTGAAAATGTGCCTTGAATTGGGGGGGTTATGACCTCGCCTTCTTCTTTCTTTATGCGATACCGGCGCAGGCGTCCTTAAGGATTTAAATGACGCCAAAGAATCGTAACGCAAGTCAGCCCGAAACGGTTATTCAAATTCACAAATACGACTGACCGCATTGAGCAAAGGATCGGAATCAATATCCAGTATCTTCATGGTCATAGTTTGCAGCCTGAAGCTATTTGGAATTGAAGCATAACTTGAATGAGCCGCAGAACATTTGCTTGCGGCTTTTTTCATCACGGACTGACCGTTACCTGTTGCGGTTCAGGAAATCGACCGGTGTTAGTCGGGATCACGAATTAAATCGGTTGCCCAGAAACAGAATCAAACCCAGCAATATTCCGAACATGAGCGAGACTAAGACGATAGACAACCCAAGTCCTGCGGTGCGTTTTCGGACGACCGAAATTGTGGCTTTGCATCCAGGGCAAATTCGCGGAACAGGTTGCTTTAGTATTTGTCCGCAGCTGCATCTGGCTTGAGCGGAATTTGGCATTAAGAAAATGCTCCTAATACTGGCGGCGTGGATGGCCGAAATCAACTTGCTGTTTACATCGTCAAAAACGGATTTTGCCGACACCGCGAGAACGATTCAATCCTTTCACTTTGCTGATGCGACCGCTGCCTTCATTTTTTCCAAGCCAGTCCTCAAGACGAGCTCGGCGTCCTGTTTCCAATATTCACGATTGAATAATTCAAGTGACAAGGCACCGCTGAACCCGTTCGCAAAAATGGATTTGAGGATTTCCGGAATTGGCGCAACGCCATCACCCGGATAAACGCGGTCGCTGTCGTTGATTTTATCCCGGGCCGGTTCGGCAGGATAATCATTCATGTGAAAACATTGGATCGTTCCTCCGGCCAGTAAACCGAGTCCGGCGAAATCAGAACCGCCTTTGTAGATATGATAGACATCGGGCAATACACAAGCGTTTTTGCATCCACTTTCCACCGCCACAAACACACACTCTCCCAAGCGATTGAGCGATTTGGAAAATCCCCACACCTCGACCTGCGGTACAACGCCGATCGAATTTCCAACTGCTATTAAATCGCGATAACGCGCCGCAGCCTTAAAAAGACTTAAATCGGTTTGATTGGTTGCCCCCGCTGGCGGTGCGGCAATTCGCGTTCCCCCAATTTGTGCGACTAAATCCATTTCGACCTTTGCTTGCTCCAGTCCGGCCTTTCGTTTGGCATCGTCGTCCACGATCCAATTTGCGAACCCAATCGCAGATTCAACTTTCAAGCCGGAGTCAGCGATCAACTTTTTTAGATCTTTTAAATTTCCACCGGCCTTCTGGTAGCTTTTGATTTCGCGAATCCACGGTTCGATTCCGTTGTACCCAACCTTCGCCGCCAATTTGACGATTTCAACCAGCGATTTCTCTTGCCCTTGAATGGTGCTGGTGTTGATGCAGTAAGATACTTGCGGCGCGTTTTGATTCGCGTCAGCGTTGGGTGTGCCGCGAGATCCAGGTTGTGCGAAAACTGCTTCCGTTCCGATCGTCGCCAAGCCAACCGCAGCAACTCCAGAAGAACCCAAAATTTTTCGTCGTGAGATGTTTTTCATCAAAGCTGTTCGTCAAGTTATTCATTATGGAAAATGGGGTAAGCAGAAGACGGCATTGTCGCATCGAATTCGAAACGGCTTGACGACGTAATCTGATTCCACCTATTTTGGCAGCAACTTTGGCTAAAACAAGTCACATTCTTATTGTCCGCAATCGCAAGGAATTGCAAAATGACGACAAAAATCATTGACACACATCAGCATTTCTGGGACCTCGCAAAACTGGACGTTCCGTGGCTTAGCCCTGTCGAAGCACTTAATCGAAATTTTCTGATTTCCGATTATGTCCTAGCCACGAACAAGCCCGAGGATTGTGATTTCGACTATCAAATCGAAAAAACAATCTACATAGAAATTGATGTTGCCAAGTCTACGATTAAAAAAGAAGTGGATGTTGTTGTCGATCTGATTCGCGATCCTTCCAATTTGATCTGTGCCATGGTTGCTGCGACACGGCCCGGAGAAGCGTTTTTCGGAGAGATTTTGGATGTCGCACAGTCGAACCCGGAAATTGTTGGTTTTAGACAGGTCTTGCACACCGACATGACTCCAAAAGGATTTTGCTTGCAACCGGAGTTCTTGGAGGACATCTCGCATCTCTCCCATTGCAATAAAACGTTTGATATTTGCATTCGACGTGAAGAGCTTGCTGATGCAACAGCCATGGCTCGGCACTGCGAAAATACACAGTTTGTGCTCGATCATTGCGGAAACGCGGATACTCGCATTTCAAAATCTGAAATGGCGAAATGGCAAGAGGATATTGAATTGATTTCCGAGTTGGATAACGTTGTTTGCAAAGTTTCCGGGTTTGTCTGGACGATTCAAAATCAGAGTTGGTCCACTCAAGACACGATTCATCCGATTCTTGATCATGTTTTGGATTGTTTTGGTGAAGATCGCTTGTTGTTCGGCGGTGACTGGCCTGTTTGTACACTTTCTTCAATCCCATTTTCGAAATGGTTAGAATCGATACATCAGTTTGCGATCAAACATGGTCAAGAATTTTGCGACAAACTTTTTTACGCGAACGCGGAACGGATCTATTTGTGATCCATTTTCAAACGCGTGTTGATGAAACACGACTTGATGAAACACGACTTGATGAAACGGAATTGAGATGAAGGGCATTATTTTGGCCGGCGGTTCCGGAACGCGATTGCATCCGTTGACAATAGCGGTTTCCAAACAATTACTACCGGTCTTCGACAAGCCGATGATTTATTATCCGCTGTCAGTACTGATGCTGGCTGACATCCGTGAAATCCTAATCATTTCCAACCCGAATGACCAACCAAGTTTTGAAAAACTCTTAGGTGATGGTGCCGAGCTTGGCTGTGAGATTTCTTACGCTTCTCAGGATCAGCCTAACGGCATCGCGGAAGCATTTTTGATTGCCGAAGACTTTATTGGAAACGATTCGGTCGCGTTGATTCTGGGTGACAATATTTTTTATGGGTCGGGTTTCGGCGCATTGCTTCGGTCCCACTTGGAGCCAAGCGGAGCTGTTGTTTTCGCTTCTCGCGTTCACGATCCAGAACGCTACGGCGTAATCGAATTTGACGAGAATCAAAAAGTCATTTCACTGGAAGAAAAACCGGTCAATCCGAAATCGAACTTCGCCGTGCCGGGGCTTTATTTCTATGACAATCAAGTCGTCTCAATCGCAAAATCGTTAGCACCTTCCTCACGTGGCGAGCTGGAAATCACAAGTGTTAACAATGAGTACTTGCAGAGGAACGAGTTAACAGTTGGCGTCTTCGATCGCGGCATCGCGTGGCTTGATGCCGGCACGTTTGAGTCACTGAATCAAGCCTCGACGTTTGTGAAAGTTATCGAAGAACGTCAAGGAACAAAAATCGGCTGCATTGAAGAAGTCGCGTTTTACCGGAAATTCATTGACGAGGAGCAGTTTAAAAGATTGGCGAACAAGTATGCGAAAAGTGGCTATGGAGACTACTTGAGCGATCTGCTCCTGCGCAAGTCACCGCACCCAACGACTCGGCCGCACAAGTAGACTCAGCTAGACGAACTGTCCGTTCATCCTCTTGCAAAGTCCTGGAAAGTTATCCAATGAAGAAAGCAACGATCTAATGCGTTTGGCTGTGATACAATCCTGTTTTTTTCGTACTTGGGTTATTTCGTACTTGGGGTATTTCCGTTTGATCGCCGCCATCGATCAGCTTGTCGTATTGTATCCGGTTCAGTGCATCCGCCGGGGATGGTGGATGAATCGCAATCGATTCCTTTAATCGGATATTAACACATCGCAATACATCGCCGTGCCCATTGCGAAGCAGTCACGCGAAGCGATTATCCGCGACACAAAAATTGCCAACGATTCTGATTGGCAGCGAAGAGTCGTTGCACAATTTCAGCATTACAAGAAGCGAGCCTTGTACTTTATCAATGTAATGAAATTGCTTGAGCGATGTTTCAATTTCAAAACCGTTTTTACGGAAGCAGCTATCTTGGCGTTTACGATCAGATTGATATCGGTTTAGATGTGACTTTGTAGACTAGGGGGCGACAACGCTGGAGGCCCTGTGGATGGGAGTCCCGGTGATCGCATATTACGGTGATCGCATATTACGGTGATTGTCGGATCGCACGAAGTACAGCGGCAAATCATGAAAAACGTGGGACACGATGAGTGGGTTTCGTACTTACAGCGACAGTGTATCGAACTCGCAGAAAATTTCTCATCCGATATCAAGCGTCTGTGTTGTTTTAGAAAAAGCCTGCGGCAGGAAACGGAATCAACGATCGTCAATGCGGCCCAGTTTCCGCATGAGTTAGAGCAAACCTATCGAACCATGTGGCAAAGATGGTGTGGCAAAACGGGATCTGAAAATGGTGCTTCGTCATAGCCCATTCATGTTTTGAAGTAGCCAGATTCGCCATGGACTTACTTTGCTAAACCGCGAGCCGCCAGTTCTTTTTTAAGGCTTGCTTCCAAGTTGTCAGCGATTTCTTCGCAAATCCCCGAGACCTCGTTAATCTCCAATCGGTCATCTGGCTTTGCGAAAAGCCTTCGCCGAATTCCATCTTCAATATCTTGCGTATCGGGGTGGTTGGACGTTTGTTCTGATCGCAGGATGAGTGACCAATCATCAGTTTGGATTCGCGATTGGTTCCGGCAAGTGGAAATTGCCAATTCCCTCGTCGGGATTTCAAGATCGCCGTTTTCCGGCGTTTCCAACCATTTTCTTAAAATAGCGGCAATATCGGACGTTTGAAGAAACTGGTCGACTCGATCACCCTCGAATTGAGCTCTGTCGAACTTCAAATTCGTTTCGCCTGTTTCACTGGAATCAGTGGTTGTGGCATTGGATGTCAAAAAGAATGGCACGTGCAGATTTTCACAATAAAGTTCATCGGCCGGACCGGTATCGTCAACGTTGGTCGCATCATCTTTTCGACGCTGATTATCCGGCGGAATCCCCACATGCAAATGTTCCCCCAGCGGAAAACCGCGTAGACCGCAGAACAGTGTCAGGCTAGGCCAAGCGCTGGCCGTTTTTGGCTCGGTAGCCTTAAAATAACGCTCCAACGATTCATCAAGGGATCTGATTTCGGCCGCGTACCCGTGTAGAATTTCCGTTCGTTGATCCGGATCAAAATGCTCGTCCAGCGTCAGAAAGGGTGGGGGAGAAAATACTCGCGGTTCCGGATCTGTTTCGCCTTTGAAATGTTCTTGCATCTCTAACGGTGCATCCCATTGAAGGCTCATCCCGCTGGAATGAATCCAGATCAGCTCAGATGGGCTGGCGTTAGAATCGCCAATGTTGCCCGAGTCCATGTGCGAATCGTAAAGAGCAGCAACACTGAACAGTCTTTCGAAATGCGTTTCCGGTTGACTATCGGTTTGACCGTCATCGGGTATTTCACTCTCAACTTGCACCCACTCGACGGTTTTAAAGAGGTTCCCAAAATTGGATGCAAACACTTCGTCGTCAGTGATCAACGTCGTTTTTTGAAAGCCAAAAAGGTTTGGCTCAACCTGTAATGAATTTGACTCCCTTCGAGATGCCGAGGCCTCTGCAATCCGCTGCATTAAAACCGATTTGTCAAATGCTTCGGCGATAAAATATTCAGCGACGATCGAGCGGGAGGCGAGCTGGTCAAGAAAGGGTGTTTGAACCCAAGTGTTCCCGTACGCACCCAAGAATCGGGGATTCAAACCGTCCACGGTAATGATTTTCGCCGTTTTCATCTTACCGTATTCATTTGTCAAGCGTTGTGCGTACGGATGTCGATTTGTTCAAGTAATGGTTGTGCACTGCAGCAGCGGTGTTTTTCAATTGCCCGGTTGAGACAACCCTTAGACAGGCAATCCAGTTTTAACCAAGGGTATGGCGTAATGGCCGCTCGATTTTGGCGGTCGTTCAAAACTCGGGTCAACACGACGGAATCGAACATTTACCGTTTTCGGTTCCGGTTGACTTTCATTACTTCCTGTTCGATTTTGTCTACCACCCAATGTATGCCGAAGGTCTTACCATGGTCGATCCGCATCATCACGAGATCAAACTTCTCCGAGACGTCTTTCCCATCTTTATTGTAGAGCAAGTCGAATTCCTGATTGACATAGTCGACATTTTTGTCTTTCAACGAAATCAAAGTGCGAACAAACTTAATCTCGCAGTCCGTCCCAAGCTTGATGATCTTCTGCAAAGTTGGCCGATCGAAATAGTCTGTTCGCTGTTCGAAGGGTGTTCCAGACATGTTCACCG